>NZ_JACETT010000099.1:0-1755 GCF_013912365.1 Thermoactinomyces intermedius | reverse complement strand
AAATTTATGCATTCTTTTTGTTTAATTGCATAGACCGCTCTTTTTCTTCGTCCGCCAACACCCGCCGCAACACTTTTCCGATGGAGCTTTTGGGCAATTCCTTGCGGAACTCATACAAGCGGGGAACTTTAAATTTGGCCAGCCGTTCGCGGCAGAACCGGTCCAATTCCTTTTCGGTCACCGAATGCCCTTCTTTTAAAACGATGAACGCTTTCACCGTCTCGCCCCGGTAATCATCTTTCACGCCGATCACCGCTGCTTCTTTGACCGCTTCATGTTCGTACAGGATGTCTTCGACTTCCCGGGGATAAATATTGAACCCGCCAGCAATGATGACATCTTTCTTCCGGTCGAGAATATAGAAATACCCGTCTTCATCCATTTTGGCAATATCCCCTGTACACATCCATCCGTCTTTCAGCACTTTCTCCGTTTCCTCCGGACGGTTCCAATACCCTTTCATCACTTGCGGCCCTTTGACTTGCAATTCCCCCTCATGCCCGGGAGGAAGCACTTCTCCTGTTTCAACGTCAACAATTCTCGCATCGGTATCCGGCCAGGGCAAACCGATGGTTCCGCTTTTTTTGCGGTCCCACAACAAATTGGCATGGGTTACCGGTGAAGTTTCCGTCATACCGTATCCTTCCACCAGCAATCCGCCGGACAACTCTTCAAATTTTTCCTGCACCTCCAGCGGAAGTGGTGCGGAACCGCTCAAGCAAGCATCCACCGAGGACAAGTCGTATTGGCTGATTTTGGGATGATTGATCAGCCCCACATACATCGTGGGAGCCCCGGGGAAGAAGGTGGGTTTGTGTTCCTGAATCTTTTTCAACACCAAATCCGTGTCAAACTTAGGAACCAAAATGATTTTGGCTGCCATTTTCATTCCCAGGTTCATCACGGTGGTCATGCCATACACATGAAAAAACGGCAAAGCCCCGACAAAGGATTGCGGCTCGGTCCGTTTGGCCTTATACAACCACGCTTCGGCCTGGCAACAGTTTGCCACCAGATTGCGATGGGTCAACATCGCCCCTTTCGCAAGCCCTGTCGTCCCGCCGGTATATTGGAGCAACGCGATGTCATCCGCCGACTCAAAGACCGGCTCCATCGGCTCGGGACTCGACTTTTTCACAAGAGAAACAAAAGAATACGTGTCCCCGCCATAGTTAACGCTTACACTTTCGCCCGCAAGTTTGGATTTGAGCTGAAACAGCCAGTTTTTCGGAACGGGCAGATAATCGCTCAACCGGGTTACGATCACCCGTTTCAGTTTTGTTTCCGGTTTTACTTCCTGCACCCTCGGCCACACCAAATCCAGGCAGACAATCGTTGTGGCCCCGGAGTCAGCCAATTGGTGCTTCAATTCTTTTTTCATATATAATGGATTAATTTGAACCACAATGCCGCCGACCATCAAGACCGCATAATAAGCAATGATTCCCTGAGGCGTATTGGGAAGCATGATGCCCACACATTCCCCTTTTTGCACTCCCAATTCTTTCAATGCAGCGGCAAAGCGATAAACTTCATCCAACAACTCCCGAAACGTCATGCTTTTTCCCATAAAATCAAAAGCGTCCCGCTCTGGATAATCTTTGGCGGCATCAAGCAGAAACTGTGTTAACGGAACTTCTGGATAGTCCAAAGTTGCTGGAACTTCCGGAGGATAATGACGAAGCCATATTTTTTCATTTTCAGCCATCTGAACTCCTCCTTTTTCGACTGAATAGTCATTCATAATTTTATATA
>NZ_JACETT010000098.1:0-1079 GCF_013912365.1 Thermoactinomyces intermedius | reverse complement strand
ATAAATATTAATATACAAAAAATAATATTTTTCACCCCTATTAAGAAGGAAAATCTTTGTATTGGTCGAATTATACTACAATTTTCTAAAAATAGGGGTGGGTTAAAATTTACGCTAAATTCGCTAAGTTATCCGCTTTGTCGTTGGCGCTGAGTCTTCTGTTCGTAGGAAATGCTTTTGCTTGGGACAAGATTTATTCAGATCAATGGAGTGGGCGTACATCTCCCACCTACGGCCCTTGGAAAGGATCAGTTTTTTCATATCATGATTTAGGAAGCACAGATATCGTCAAAGTCCAAGTTGAAAACGTCTCTTATAATTCAAGTAATATCGAATCTATACGAGGCAACTATTACAGTCATAATTATCGGCATGGTTTGGATATAACAGATGTAGGTACTGGAGGGAAAAATGGAGCTCCTCCTATGAGTTACAATGGCTTTTGGTATACAAATTACCCAGAACCTTATTTTGATGTTGATAACGACGATGGAGTATACGGGAATGAAGAAACAGAAGTTGTATGTCAAAAGGTGTTAGATATAAAAACGGGTGTTGCTTATGATTTTTATGTAGAATTTTATAATAGTATTAACCCAACGAATGTAGCAGGATATTTTGAGATAAATTCACATGAAAGTGAATATTGGCCTATTGTAGGCGAATATCAAACTAGGCACTATAGTAAGCCCCCATTACAGGATGCTTATTATAACACCCATTAGAAACGGAGGTCTCTAAAATGAAGAAAAAATGGATTATTTCTCTGGCATCTGTCCTGTCGGTAATAGGGTTGATCTCTGCTGGTTCATTGTACGCTGACCAAGAGTTTACAGAAGAGAAAGCTAAAGTGATAAAACAAGAAGATTTAGCTGAAGGGAATTTTGAATTAACTGCAAGCAATAAAACAAATTCAAAAGAGGTTGAAGTAGATGTCATACTTCAACAAGACTCTCCTACTCTAGAAGATCTTGAAGCATATCGGAATCAAATGCCTGGTTACTTCGAAACGTTGAAAAATAAAGGGCATGACAATATCCCTGTAACCGTAACTATGAAAGAGGCACTCTCCGCTCAAG
>NZ_JACETT010000097.1:0-553 GCF_013912365.1 Thermoactinomyces intermedius | reverse complement strand
ATCATTTTGTTTTGCGTCAATGTTCCGGTTTTATCCGAGCAAATCACCGTTGCACAGCCCAGGGTTTCCACCGACGGGAGTTTGCGGACGATGGCCTGCCGTTTGATCATCCGTTGTACCCCCAGGGCCAACGCGATCGTCACAATTGCCGGTAACCCTTCGGGAATGGCGGCAACCGCCAAAGAAACCCCGGCAAGGAACATCTGATACACATCATGCCCGTGAATGATTCCGGTCACGACCACCATCGCGGTCAAAATCAGGGACACAACAATCAACACTTTCCCCAGTTGTTCCAACCGGCGCTTCAACGGAGTGTCCGCCCCTTCGGCCGTTTCGATTAAATGGGCGATTCTTCCCATCTCCGTGGCCATTCCCGTGGAAACGACAATGCCTGTTCCACTTCCCCGCACGGCCATGGTCCCCATGTATCCCATGTTTTTCCTGTCGCCGATGGCCACATCCTGCCGCAAGAGCGCTTCGCTTTGTTTTTTGACCGGAACCGATTCCCCGGTCAGGGCTGATTCTTCAACGTATAAGCTTTCCGTATGGA
>NZ_JACETT010000096.1:0-2651 GCF_013912365.1 Thermoactinomyces intermedius | reverse complement strand
ACGGTGCGGGGTGGTGTTCCCCGTTACCTCGGTGTTGGCATATGAATCAATTTCACGCCGATTCACTTAGCTTCCACCGATTTTGCCCGGTTTTATTTCGGCACAACTTCCGTTTACCGAAAATAGCTACACCAAGAGTGTTTCTTTTTGTTTCGTTGTCTACGTTGTTCAATGCTTGGGCAACCTGAACCATTGCTTGTTTTCCGGTTTCACCACCTTGGGCAACCGCTTGCCCCCACTGCTGCAATTGCTTCGCCGAAATATTCGTTCCCTCCAGAAGCTCCTTAACGGCTTTCGGTACTTCCTCGCCAAACTCAGCGAGCCTGATTCTTCCTTCTTTCAAACCATCAAGCAAGTTGTCTATGTTCCAGGTTCCAGTGTCAATGCCCGCAGCGAAAATCGCTTGGATCTCCTCTGCTTCATATCCTGCCATCCTCAATTGCAAGCCATATTCACTGATGATGTCCAATTGCTCAGGGGGGAAACCCATTTTTAAAAGCGCGTTCACTAATCCAAGTGCTTCATCATTACTGATTTCTAACGACTTTGATACTTCGTTGGTTTCCTGAATTAATTCCGTGAAATCAATGCCGGCATATGCTCTAGTGATCGCCGCCGCCCCTTTAACAATCCGGGCGTTGGCTTCATCAGAAGCGTTGGCATTAAGGGCCCATTGGCGGCGGACGCCTTCAAGCGCTGCTTCCTGGTCCCCAATGTAGCTTGTTACTGTTTTTACTGCGCTTTTAACAGACTCGACAGATTCAGCCGGCACATCCATGGATATTTCAATGCTTGTATTTAACGATGATAAATCCAACGCCGCTGCTACAGCACCCGCCGCGCTTGCAGCGCCAACAGTCTCGAGCTGGTTTCTTAATTCCCCTGCAGCTTCTTTTGCTTTGTCAAGACTCTCGGCAACTCGGTCCGCATCTCTTCTAGTGTTCTTCAGGGCTTTAGTTTCATTAACAGATTCCAGCTCCCGCTTAAATTTGCTTAATTGGGCTTCGGTGAACTGGATCTCACGCCGAAAAGCGCGGTATTGATCCGCCCCGATCTCACCACGCTGGAATTGTTGTTCAACCTGTGCCTGAGCTGCTTTGAGACGGTTTAATCGCTCTGTTGTGTTTTCTATTTGCTTAGCTAAAATTTGTTGTTTTTGTGCCAGGGCTTCAACATTGCCTGGGTCTAGCTTTAAAAGGCGTTCCACATCACGGAGTTCTTTTTGAAGTTCCCGACTTCGTTTATTTACATCCGAAAGTGCTTTGTCCAGCCCTTTTGTTTCTCCATCCAGCTCAATGGTAATCCCTTTGATTCGTTGGGCCATCAACTCACCTCCTTAAAAGGCATCAAAATCCGCTTGTGTCGCTCGTTTCACTGACTGTTTATGTTTCTTCGGGTTGTTCATCTCGACATACTCTTCGATATAGTCCAAACACATTGTGATTGTCATTTCTTCCAGATCAGCCCGATTCAGACCGCAGTGTTTGCATATAAGGAGAAAACTCTCTGTCTTTATCGGCTCTTTTGATGCTGGTGGCGAGTCTTTTTTTTAGTCCCCATTACTCCTTCTAAAAGCTCAAACAAGTCAGGTAAGACGTCTTCCAATGAAAACATATCAAATTGATCAAACCAAGTTTCAGGATCTGGGATAGACTTATCCGCATTCTTAGCCATGGTCCATATCAAGTTGTAAAAAACTTCAAAGTCTACATGATCGATATATTTCAATGCATCTTGATCAACTTCGTCTTTATCTAGATCCAAATCTTTTAGCGGGAACAACTTAAGAAGTTTTAAGATGTCACTGAAAAAGTCGCGCCCAAATTGTGACTTATAGCGAATAGGAAGCGCGGCCGTAGCTTTTAGCCGCACTTCTTTCCCATCAATCGTTACCGTTTTTTCCATTAGCTTTCATCTCCTCCACCACCGCTACCATTTGAACCTTCATAAACCGCATCATACCAAGCATCGTAAACAGCAGCAGGCGTTGTCTCTGTTGTCTTCGTCTTGACTGCGCCATCCGTAGAACGTGGACTGGCGGTGAATGTCAGCTCGTTGGGTTGTACTTCCACCGTGTCCGTCTTTGTTGCACCTGAGATCGTCGGGCGGTTTGCCGCACAGTTGTACAGAACGTGGCGGACCGCTTTTTCGTCTCCGTCGAACTCAAAAAGTAAAGCAAATGGCTTGCCTTTTAAGGTCACTTTTTCTGTTAAAACCATATCTGTTTCATCTTTTTCCTCTCCCAAACAATCCACTGCGAATTGTTCAGGGATAACGGCGATAGAAAGCGTTCCCTCATATCCTTGGTTGTTGCCGGCTGAATAGTAAAGAACATCATCAGCGTAGAATTCCACCATATCCCCGCGAGGCTCAAGGGACAACTCCACTGCTCCAGGGATCGGGACGGGAGTATCATAAGTGATACTCCCGTCTTCCTCTACCGTGAACGTCGCATAATGCACGTTTTTCAGGCCAAACTGCACACGGTTTGCCATTTAAACCACTCCTATTTCGTAAACTTTTTGGAACAAGCGTTCCGATTCAATATAAGTTTCTGTTGTCTGATAAGGGAGATCGTTTTCATCAAGCAAATCCTCAAGCATCGCCTCAGCTTCCAAATCCTTTTTTTCTGTTTGACACTCCACACGGCT
>NZ_JACETT010000095.1:0-2025 GCF_013912365.1 Thermoactinomyces intermedius | reverse complement strand
CTTCATCGTTCCGGTCAGGGAATTCCGGTTTATAATGGGCACCGCGGCTCTCATTCCGGTTGTAAGCACCCAACGTGATCACACGGGCCAATTGCAGCATATTCCACAAATGGCGGGTGAACGGTCCGGCCTGATTGCTCCATTTGCTGGTATCCACCATATTAATGTTTTGATAACGCTCCATCAGTTCCTGGATTTTCTCGTCGGTTTTCTTCAGGCGGTCATTGTACCGGACAACCGTGACATTATCCGTCATCCATTCACCCAACTCTTTGTGCAAGAGATAGGCATTTTCATTGCCACTGTCCATTTTCAGGATGCTTTCATATTTTTCTTCTTCCGCTTTGCGTTGCGATTCGAATTGATCCACGGACATGTCTTCAATGCTGTGATTCAATCCGCGCACATATTCAATGGCTTTCGGTCCGGCAACCATTCCGCCGTAGATACTGGAGAGCAAGGAGTTTGCACCCAGACGGTTGGCTCCATGATATTGGTAATCACATTCTCCGGCGGCAAACAGTCCGGGGATATTGGTCATCTGATCATAATCAACCCACAAGCCGCCCATGGAATAGTGAACGGCGGGGAAAATTTTCATCGGGACTTTTCTCGGGTCTTCTCCGACGAATTTTTCGTAGATCTCGATGATTCCGCCGAGTTTGATATCCAACTCGCGTGGATCTTTGTGAGACAGATCCAGGTAAACCATGTTTTCGCCGTTGATGCCCAATTTCATATCGACACAAACTTTAAAGATGGCGCGTGTCGCGATGTCCCTCGGAACCAGGTTTCCGTAAGCGGGATACCATTCTTCCAGGAAGTACCACGGTTTCCCGTCTTTATAAGTCCAGACCCGTCCGCCTTCACCCCTTGCCGATTCCGACATCAAACGCAACTTGTCGTCTCCCGGAATGGCCGTGGGATGAATTTGAATAAATTCACCGTTGGCATAATAAGCCCCTTGTTGATATACCGCACTGGCAGCCGTTCCGGTATTGATCATCGAGTTGGTCGATTTCCCGAAGATGATTCCCGGACCGCCCGTTGCCAGGATCACTGCATCGGCCAGGAAGGTGACAAATTCGCTGCTTCTCAGGTTTTGTGCGACAATCCCCCGGCAACGCCCTTCATCATCCTGAACAATCCGGACAAATTCCCAATGCTCAAACTTGGTGACTTTCCCTTCCACCTCAAACCGGCGGACTTGCTCATCCAAGGCATAAAGCAACTGTTGTCCGGTGGTGGCTCCGGCATAAGCCGTCCGGTGGTGTTTGGTTCCCCCGAACCGGCGGAAGTCGATCAATCCTTCCGGGGTCCGGTTAAACGGAACACCCATGCGGTCCATCATATAAATGATTCCCGGAGCTGCTTCACACATTGCTTTTACCGGCGGCTGGTTGGCCAGGAAGTCTCCGCCGTAAACCGTGTCGTCAAAATGTTCCCATGGGGAGTCCCCTTCACCCTTGGTATTGACAGCACCGTTGATACCGCCTTGTGCACATACAGAGTGAGAGCGTTTCACAGGAACAAGCGAAAAGAGTTGTACATTGGCACCGGCTTCAGCCGCTTTGATGGTTGCCATCAAACCAGCCAAACCACCGCCCACAACGATTATTTTTTCATTCATTGGCAAGTGCTCCCTTCTAATGCTGTGCCAATTGTTGAATAAATTCAGGTCTGGCAAACGCGAATAGTGCTGAAATTCCCAAATAAGAAACAATCACAAAAACCGCGCTCCACACCCATGTGGAAACAAGCTGGGCACGCGGTCCCACCGTCACACCCCAGCTGACAAGGAATGCCCACATTCCATTGCTGAAATGGAAAACGGCACAAAGGACCCCGATGATATACAGAGCGAAAACAACCGGATTTTGCATAAGGTCTGCCATGAGCTGAGCCAATTGTTCCGACGTCAGGTCATACAAAGCAACCTGTACCCTGGTTTCCCACACATGCCAGATGACATAAACCAATGTCACAACACCGGTTACCCGTTGCAAAAAGAACATCCAGTTACGG
>NZ_JACETT010000094.1:0-4405 GCF_013912365.1 Thermoactinomyces intermedius | reverse complement strand
GGGACGAAGTATACCTTAACTGTCCACTAGAGGCACTCTGAAAAAATGAAAAGCGAATTTTAAAGCGTTTTTTGTAATTTATCAAGTACTTTCCGATAAAAATCAGCGGAAATTTTTGGGCTATATAAATCCGCTTAGTCAATAGAGTCAACAAAACAATTTCCGATTGTTAAGCGAATTATAGCATATAAAAAATACCTTAGTCAACTAAGTTAACGATGTCGACTGTGAACATTATGTGAACTTCCCACTTAATATAACCTCCCTTTTATACCATTTCGCCCAACTTATAGGTGGTGGAAGGGTCTTAAATTAGACATAAGAATAAAAGTTCTAATATTCTGAATTTTATCTAGGAGTACCCGCGGGAAAGAACGGGTACTTGTCAGCGTGAGAACTTGTATTTAATTCTCAAATGACCGTCTTTATAATCAATCCTTTCGATGAATTTTGAGAGGATGACACGTAATCTGCCTAGGTTGTTAATGTCTAGTTCCATGAACTCCTCTATATCCTCCATGAGAAGTTTCTTTTGCGACTCATGCCCTTCCACAAGGAGCTTTTCCCTTTCTAATTCCCCCCGCTCAATCACTAATTTTTCCAACTCACCCTTTAACCGTTTAAGTAAGTAATTATACTGCTCAGGCATCATATTTTCTTTTTCAAAGTACAACTCCGCTGTCTTTTCATTAATCTTGTTGATTTTCTGGTCAACTTCCCTTATCTTTTGCTTCAAATCATCCTTTTTCATACCATTTGTAGACAGATGGCTAAAAATGTCTCCTTTCTTCAGTGCTTGTTTTAAGCGTCTACGTAATAGTGTAACCACGTATTCCTCTATTCGCTCGGCACGTATGGAAGGGGCAGAGCAGGTAACATAAGGCTGGTCTTTAAATTGGGGAGTATTACAGCACACATAATACCGAGCTACTGATTTTTTAGATACTCGGGTGTATTGCCTTCTGTGGTGGTAAAAAATTCCTCCGCATTCTCCACAGAACAGAATCCCAGATAGGGGATATTGCCCTGGCTTTCCGCCGGGCTTCACCCAACTTGTACCATGCCTTGATTTCATGAGTCTTTGTGCTTCTTGAAATATTTCCTTCTCCACAATCGGCTCATGGGCATTTTCACAGACAATCCATTCTTTTTCTTCCTTGTCCGTATAGACAATTCTTTTTCTGCCTCTTTCCGAGTCAGTATAATCCTTTATTCTTGTTTGCCGCCGCTTGTTATAAACTACTCTTCCTAAGTAAGTCTCATTGGTGAGAACCTGTTTAACGCTGTTTTTACGCCATATACTTCCGAATTTTGTTCGAATACCCAACTCGTTTAACCTTTGGGCAATCTTTGCCATCCCCATTCCTTCGTTAACATACCAATGAAACATTTTCCTGACATATTTTGCTTCCTCCTCGAAAACTTGGAGGCGTGCGTCTTCGTTAACCGTATACCCAAATGGGGGACGCCCATTCCACTTACCAGTCTTTGCGGCTTCCTTCTTTCCGAGGAGTACCCGGATAGCTATTTTCTCCGCTTCATACTCCGCAACCGCAGAGTGGATAGTGAATGCAAAACTGCTGTCCTGTCTAGACGAGTCATAATTTTCCTCATATGAGATAACACGTAGACCTTTATATTTAAGCCGTTCTAGCGTTTCCAGAGCTTCCTGTGTATTTCTCGCAAGTCGTGATATCCCCTTGAACAAGACGACACTAAACTTACCTCTCTCAGCATCTTGTAGTAATCGCTTCATGGCTGGTCTTGCCCATATATCAAGGCTATATGCCGAGAATCCGGTGTCTTCATAAATACAATCATCCGGAACCTCGCCCAACCCACGAACTTTTGCGTATTCACGAAGCAATGAAACTTGGTGTGTCACTGATTCTGCTTGTCTGTCTGTTGAAACCCTTGCGTAAATGGCACATTTGTTCTTCAACTTAACCACTCCTTAGTTAATATCGGTCCTATAGTTAACATCGGACCTATTTTATGAACAAAGCCGAGAGTGGTCAATTTAGTTGAGGGATTCACTTGTCACTTATTCTCCTTCTTCACTTGCACGACTTCTTTTCCGTATTTTTGATTTAAGAATATAGCGAATGTTTCGGCGATTAAGGAGGTTGCGTCTTCTTTTCCGAATTCCTCGGAGCAGGTGAACACTTTATCTTGTTGCATGGTTTCTCCTAACCCCTTTACATAAATGTTGGATTTCTTGATTTCTCACTGTCTTCATCTTAGAATACGAATATACGTTCTATTTGGATTACTACTTTATAAATTTTTTTCTCATCAGGTGAATTGCTTGTTTCTATAAAAGACTACGCACGAGCTTTTGATATGGATTACAACTTTTTTATTTTTTATTGTGTCTTTCCGCATCTATTTATTACTACGTAGAAGTATTTATTTTGGATTAGTATTTTTTCATGTTTTTCGGATGTGTTTAAATCGCTTTGTATATTAGTTATACTAAGAAATGGTTTTCTACTTCTAATATAGGAAAAATGAGGGAAAAAGGTATGTCCTATAGAGATGAAAATAGACTAATAAAGGAAATTCAGGAGAAAAACTTAAATGCTTTGGATGAGTTGTATAGGGTATTCGGGAGGTTGGTTTTCTCGTATGCCCTGAAACTCCTAAATGGTGATAGATACAGCGCTGAAGAGATTACGCAAGACGTTTTTATGAAAATATGGAAAAAAGCGCATCTGTTCGACCAGAGTAAAAAGCTTTCGACCTGGCTTCTTACTATCACCAAAAACACAACAATTGACTATATGAGGAAATCTAGCAAATTTACTAAAGTAGATATAGATAAGCTTGCCGAAATAAGGGAATCTGAAGTAGACTTAGATGTGGCAGTTATGACAAACCAGCTTAAAGAAGAAATAAAAAAATTGCCGCCAGACCAGAGAAAAGTAATTGAATTGATGTATATACAAGGTCATACTCAAAAGGAAATTGCTGAGTTATTAAACATTCCTTTGGGCACGGTGAAAAGCAGAGTAAAGCTGGGAATTAATAGGCTGAGGAGGCAGATGCAAAAATGGGAGGTTCAAGGGCATGCAAAGTAAAAAAGAATACGGGTTTGAGGAGTTAGTGTTGAGCCTCGAATTGGGGATTGACATAGAAGAGCCTCCCGCTTCACTGCGGGAGAAGATTTTGGATAATGCACGTTCAGAGGCAGAAAATGAAGAGAAGCAGGAGGGGCAAAATAAACCAAAGCTGGACAAGTGTAAAATTTATTTAGCCTCAGCAATTGTCGCATGTATTTTGTTCCTTAGTTCAACTTTAATTGTTTTATCGCAGAATAAGCAACTTAAAAATGAATTAGCAAATGCCAGAGCAACGATAGAAAATCAATCACAATACGCAAGCATTAGCGAACTTGAGAAAGCTTTTGGAACTCCTGTTAAGAAATTGAAGTTAACTTCATTGGTTTCGGGAGCATATGGAGAAGCTTATATCACACCGAACCGAGTTATTTTAAGTATTGAGGATTTGCAGAAAAAATCACCAGATTCAGTGTTACAGGTTTGGTTAGAAACACCTAGTGAGAAAAAGATGTTAGGAACTATCACGCCATTAAAAAACGGGAAGGCATCGTTTGCCGCTTCTATTGACATAGAACCGATTGAAATTAAAAGCATATTCATTACTGAAGCTGAAAAGGAAACTACGAAGCCTTCACCGACAAAGATTATAGAATCCACTGAAGAGCAAGCGCAACCAATGGTTGCTGAGGAGCACCTAAATAATAATTCGAAAGACGAGGAGAATTTAACGAACAATAGTTCTAAACAAGTTGCGGACGATACAGAAAAAGAGAAAGAAAAAGGCTCAAATAACAGTGACGAGAAAATCAAAAAGGATGAAATTGAACAAGAAAATAATAATAGACAAAACAACATAGAACAATATAAAGAGCCTGAAGACAGTCCTATTAAAGATAAACCGCAACCTCCAATTGAAGCGCCGGGGAGCCAAGGGGGTTGGTTAGCATCTCTGACCTATAAAATCCAAAGCACATTTAATTTCTTATTTGGGGGATTCCTAGATAAGGGAGATGACACAGAAGAAAAGAAAAACGAGGATATAAATAATCACGGAGAAGAGGAAGAAGATAAAGCAAAAGAGGATGGAAATGAAGATGTAGAAACTAATGAAAAACAACAATAAAAATCCACAGAAAATAAAGTGGAATGATAATGCTTTTCATGAGTTGTTTTTGTGGTTACCTCCTGTAAGATTATGGGTAAATTAGTACAATTTCATGACACTTTATTAAGCAGATAAAATAAATTTAGCTCACGGAAACATTTTGCCGTGAGCTTTTTTATTTATGTTTTTAGATATTATTTATTTTTTATTATCGTCTAGGTTAAGTTATAACTTAACC
>NZ_JACETT010000093.1:0-778 GCF_013912365.1 Thermoactinomyces intermedius | reverse complement strand
TCCAGTTACGGAAAGTACCGAAGTTTCCCACGTTGTTTTTCGCCTGGAACGCAATGTACAATCCGTAAATACCGTGATATAAGAGAGGCAGAAAAATAAAGAAAATTTCAAGTACAAGCAAAAACGGTAAACCCCAAAGCCATTCGACTTTTTCCACAAACGCATCTGCCCCTCGTGTGGCGTAGTAGTTGGTGAATAAATGCTCAACTAAAAAAAAGCCCACCGGTATTACGCCCAACAACGAGTGAATCCGACGGTTGAAAAAGCTGCGTTGTGTGCTCATCATTTGCCTCCAATCTAGGACATAATCGCGATCAGTGAATGAATTGAAAAGTCTATCAATAATTTTTAAGAAAATAGAAAAGGGTTTCAACTCGCTATATATTTTACTCCCATATCGTTTCCGCCGTCAAGGAACGGTCAAATTTTATCCCCCGTTCAAAAACCGGTGAATCTGCGGACCGAACCGGTTGAACTCGACAAGGAAAGCATCATGCCCGTAATCGGAAGAAAACTCATGATAAACCGACTTGACCCCTTTTTTCAGACAAATTTGGTGGAAATCGCGCTGTTGCCAGACGGGAAAATAAATGTCTTCCTCAATTCCGATGGTCAAAACTTCGGCATGAATCTTCCTGACCGCTTCTTCCACACCGCCCCGTCCGCGTCCCAAATCATGATGATCCATGGCATCGAGAAACCTGAGATACGTATTGGCATCAAACCGGTTGACCAGCTTGCGGCCTTGATAATGCAAATAACTGTCCACCATTTCCCG
>NZ_JACETT010000092.1:0-1668 GCF_013912365.1 Thermoactinomyces intermedius | reverse complement strand
CATCGTGGAAGTCACCGTCACAAGGATCCATTCCCTGAGACCGAGCGGAACCGTGTGGAAGACCGGCCCGAGCGGCGGATAATAAATCACACCCAGCAAGAGAACAACCGACGACAACACCGCCAACACCAACATGGGATTATCCAGCGGCGTGCGTTGGAAAATCGTTCCTTGCGAACGGCAATCAAACACATAAATCAACTGGGAAAGGACCAGCGTGGCAAAGGCAACCGTTTGTGCCCGCACCAGATTTTCCGGTGTTTCGATATAAGAAATCCAAAAAGCAGCCAAAGAACAAACCCCGATAAACAGACCACGGGTCACAATTTTCCATCCGACGCCGCGGGCAAAAATGCTTTCCCGGCTGTCGCGCGGCGGCCGCTGCATCGCATTTTCCTCCGCCGGATCCACACCGAGGGCCATGGCCGGCAATCCGTCCGTCACCAGATTCACCCATAAGATCTGGATCGGTACTAGCGGCAAAGGCAAACTTGCCAACATCGCCAAAAACATGATCAAAATCTCCCCGACATTGCTTGCCAACAAATAACTGATGAATTTCCGGATATTTTCATAAATATTCCGGCCCTCTTCCACAGCTGCAACGATGGTGGCAAAATTGTCATCGGCCAGGATGAGCGAAGAGGCTTCCTTGGACACATCCGTCCCCATGCCACCCATGGCAATCCCGATATCTGCCGCTTTAATCGCCGGGGCATCATTCACTCCGTCGCCCGTCATCGCGACAACATGTCCTTTTTTCTGCAATGCTTTGACAATCCGCAGTTTATGTTCGGGCGAGACGCGTGCATACACATCCACATCATTGACAATCCGGATAAACTCTTCATCCTTCATATTGTAAAGATCTTGTCCGGTCAGTGTCAAACCGCCGGGCCGCTTGATCTTCAGCTCGGTGGCGATGGCTTCGGCCGTCGCCTGATGATCCCCGGTAATCATGACCGTCTTGATCCCGGCCTGCCGGCTCTGCTGGATGGCTTCTTTCACGCCGGGACGGGGCGGATCCATCATGCCCGTCAGGCCGACAAAAATCAAGCGCTGTTCCATTTGCCAATCCTTTAAGTCCGTATTTACCGGTTTCGGTTTGATTTCCCGGTAGGCAAAGGCGAGATTCCGCAAAGCTTTGGCTGCCAATTGCTCATTCATTTGCATGATTTTTTTGCGCTTGGTTTCCGTCAAAGGCACCACTTTCCCATCCACCAGAAGATGGGTGCATTTATTCAACAGGACATCCGGCGCCCCTTTGGAAAAAAGAAAATGTTTTCCTGCCTGTTTCACCCATACCGACATCATTTTGCGCTCGGAATCAAAAGGATATTCTTTCACCCGTTCCCACGTTTTGTCCAAATGATTCCGGTCCAATCCCGCTTTTTTCGCAACAACCAGCAGCGCTCCTTCCGTGGGATCGCCGTCCAATTCCCATTGGTTCTTTTTGTTTAATAACCCTTTTTTGCTTTTTTGGATAAAAGCCGCATTATTGCATAAGGCCGCAATCTCCATCAGCCTTTTCAAGGAATCCCACTTTTGGACATTCACTTTTGTCTTTTCCAACAAAATGTCTCCCTCGGGGTCATACCCGTTCCCGGTCACTTGAAACAGCACCTGGTCCGCCCAAATGTGGGTCACCATCATTTTGTTTTGCGTCAA
>NZ_JACETT010000091.1:0-2114 GCF_013912365.1 Thermoactinomyces intermedius | reverse complement strand
TAATTATTATATATAAAAAATTTAATTTATGCTAAAATATTACATAGATTACGGAAGCAAAGGAGTCAAAGTGTTATGCGAAGTTTGTGGAAATTATTTTCAGTCATGACCCTTTCGGGGGCCCTTCTCTTGACGGGTTGCGGCGGCAAAGAAAACGAAACGGCCGCAGATCAACCCAAACTCACTCCCACCCAAGTGATTGATAAATCCATGCAAACCATGGAAAAAGGCGGGCATACATACGATGTCAAAACGAATCAAACCATTACGGTAGCCTCCGGCGATGTGTCGCAAGCCATCAAAACCCGCACCACTTCCACCATTGATGTCACCATGAATCCGGTGGCCTTACACTTAAAAGGAAAAACCGAATCCAGCGGTGCGTCGGAAGAAATTGAGATGTTCCTTGCCGACAACGCCCTTTACAACAAAATCCCGCAAATGGGTTGGGTGAAAACCACCGTGGACACCTCCGCCATGGATGCCTCCCAGGATCCAATGTCAGGCATCAAACAGGTGGAGCAACTGTTTGAAAAATTGGGTGGAAATGCTCTTCCCGCCGGCGTTTCCTTAAATGAAGAAGGCAACCAATACGTTCTGTCCATTGATTTTACGGCCTTGAAACAAGACGGCCAATCATTTGAGAGCATGATGAAAGATCAAGTCATCCGAGGCCTGCAAAGCTCGGGCTTCGACCCGTCCAAATTGCAAAATATGAAGTTTGAGAAATTGAATCAAAAGATTTATATCGACAAAAACAACTTCAAACAAACCAAGACCCTGCAAGAAATGCATATCCTAGTTACCAATGACCAAGATACCTTCAAACTGGAACAACAAATGGAAATGAATTTAAAAGGTGAATACAACGGTAAAATCGAAGTGCCCGCTGATATAAAAAACAGCGCCAGACAAATTTAAAAAACCAACCGCTTTGCGGTTGGTTTTTTCGTCATTGATGTTTGGATCCCCGTCCGGAAGGGTATACAACTTTCACTTGGTTCTGTACTTCATTTCTTTTTTTATTCAGAAAGGAAATGATATTGATGGAACTGAGAGAAGTCACACTTTTAAATTTTGACAATACGTATCGGGAGCAACCTCAACTTTCCCGTGTCGCCAATCAATGGATTGAACTTCAAGATATCCCCGGAACCAACCTCTATTGTTCCGGACAAGCATGGCAAAAGTTAACGGAACGGATTCCTGAAAAAACCGGCCGGGGCATCACCTTTATCGGAAACGGGAATCACCATTATGTCACTTATCTGTTTTTGCAAAAATTCCACCAACCGTTTACTCTTGTCTTGTTTGACAACCATACCGACAGTCAGCCGCTTATGGGAAGCAAGTTGCTTTCTTGTGGTTCCTGGGTCGCGGAAGCGCTCGGAAATTTACCTTTTCTCCAAAAGGTTTTTTTGGTAGGGACCTGTTCAAAGTCCAAAGCGTTTCCGTCCCGGTTGAAAAACAAAATCGTGCTGTGGCTGAACCGGCAATGGGATCAACTCGTATCGGCCATTCCAACCGAGGACATCTATATCAGTATTGACAAAGATGTCCTGGACCGTGCCGACGCAATTACGAACTGGGACCAGGGAAACATGCGGTTGGCGGATTTGCTGGCAGCCCTTGGCCGACTCGCCTGCCGGAAAAAAGTTCTCGGCGTGGACGTCTGTGGTGAACTTCCCGTTTCCCCGGCTGAAGTTTGGTCTCACCGAAACGAACTGAAACGAAATGAAACAGCCAATTTATCCATCCTTCAGCAAATCTTGTCCTCTTAAAGCTGAAAAGCGCCCAGACCAAATGATGGCCGGGCGCTTTTTTTATTGATTCCTCATCATCCCCGCTCAAGCCGCTTTCTGCAT
This sequence comes from Thermoactinomyces intermedius, assembly GCF_013912365.1. NCBI lineage: Bacteria > Bacillati > Bacillota > Bacilli > Caryophanales > Thermoactinomycetaceae > Thermoactinomyces > Thermoactinomyces intermedius. Next base: position 249 of record NZ_JACETT010000091.1, on the reverse strand, counting down.
TTTGGCCAACGGTTGCGGCAACGGCCAATCGGAAGGCGTGATCAGTGGTTGTTTCTTGTGGTCATGGGGACAAGTGGAATTCCATTTATTCCATCACTTTGGCTGATCCTCCTTCACACGTGTCAATCACAAATCTTTTATACTTGTCAAATAAATTTTTCCAGTTTGAACAAACAAAAAACCTTGCAACCGGACGATGACCCGTCTGCCTGCAAGGTTTGGGATGGTTCCGTTTAACGCGTTAAACGG
>NZ_JACETT010000090.1:0-3235 GCF_013912365.1 Thermoactinomyces intermedius | reverse complement strand
CACGCTTGAGGTTCAATATCGTTTTTCGAGCACCTTCGTTTTTTAAAGAGCATTTAAGTTATTTTTTATGTATCAGCTCAAAACGAAGTGGCTTTTTCCTTTATTTCATACGGGTTTCAGCTATTGCGAGCAACCCCGGGGGTTTTTGGCATATCAAGGTGCTCGAAAAATCCTTGTATGAACATCAAAAATATCAACTAATTTCAGTCTACAAAAAAATAAAATTCTTGTAAACCTTCAGTTCTAATATTAAAGCCCTCTCCGGGAAATGGAGAGGGCTGTTTTTGTAATCCACCAGAAGGAAAATTCACCGCCAGTCCACGTTCTACGGATGGCGCAGTCAAGACGAAGACAACAGAGACAACGCCTGCTGTTTACGATGCTTGGTATGATGCGGTTTATGAAGGTTCAAATGGTAGCGGTGGTGGAGGAGATGAAAGCTAATGGAAAAAACGGTAACGATTGATGGGAAAGAAGTGCGGCTAAAAGCTACGGCCGCGCTTTCTATTCGCTATAAGTCACAATTTGGGCGCGATTTTTTCAGTGACATTTTGAAATTTCTTAAGTCGTTCCCGCTAAAAGATTTGGATCTAGATAAAGACGAAGTTGATCAAGATGCATTGAAATATATCGATCATGTAGACTTTGAAGTTTTTTACAACTTGATATGGACCATGGCTAAGAATGCGGATAAGTCTATCCCAGATCCTGAAACTTGGTTTGATCAATTTGACACGTTTTCATTGGAAGACGTCTTACCTGACTTGTTTGAGCTTTTAGAAGGAGTAATTGGGACTAAAAAAAGACTCGCCACCAGCATCAAAAGAGCCGATAAAGACAGAGAGTTTTTTCCTTATATGCAAACACTGCGGTCTGAATCGGGCTGATCTGGAAGAAATGACAATCACAATGTGTTTGGACTATATCGAAGAGTATGTTGAGATAAACAACCCAAAGAAACATAAACAGTCAGTGAAACGAGTGACACAAGCGGATTTTGATGCCTTTTAAGGAGGTCCAGTGAGCTGGATGGAGAAACAAAAGGGCTGGACAAAGCACTTTCGGATGTAAATAAACGAAGTCGGGAACTTTAAAAAGAACTCCGTGATGTGGAACGCCTTTTAAGGCTAGACCCAAGCAATGTTGAAGCCCTGGCACAAAAACAACAAATTTTATCTAAGCAAATAGAAAACACAACAGAGCGATTAAACCGTCTCAAAGCAGCTCAGGCACAGGTTGAACAACAATTCCAGCGTGGTGAGATCGGGGCGGATCAATACCGCGCTTTTCGGCGCGAGATCCAGTTCACCGAAGCCCAATTAAGTAAATTTAAGCGGGGGCTTGAATCTGTTAATGAAACTAAAGGCCTGAAGAACACTAGAAGAGATACGGACCGAGTTGCTGAGAGTCTTGACAAAGCAAAAGAAGCTGCAGGGGAATTAAGAAACCAGCTCGAGACTGTTGGTGCTGCAAGCGCGGCGGGTGCTATAGCAGCGGCGTTGGATTTATCATCGTTAAATACAAGCATTGAAATATCCATGGATGTGCCGGCTGAATCTGTCGAGTCTGTTAAAAGCGCAGTAAAAACAGTAACAAGCTACATTGGGGACCAGGAAGCAGCATTGGAAGGCGTTCGGCGACAATGGGCATTAAATGCAAATGCAAGTGATGAGGCAAATGCTCGTATTGTCAAAGGAGCAGGAGCGATTGCCAGAGCTTATGCCGGTATTGATTTCACAGAGCTAATACAAGAAACGAACGAAGTATCAAAGTCGTTAGAAATCAGTAATGATGAAGCGCTCGGATTAGTGAACGCGCTCTTAAAAATGGGATTTCCTCCTGAGCAAATTGATATTATTTCTGAGTATGGACTCCAGCTAAGGATGGCCGGATATGAAGCGGAGGAGATCCAGGCGATTTTTGCGGCGGGCATTGACACTGGAACATGGAACATTGACAACCTGCTTGATGGTTTGAAGGAAGGAAGAATTCGGCTTGCAGAGTTTGGCGAGGAAGTACCGAAAGCCGTTAAGGAGCTTCTGGAGGGAACGAATATTTCGGCGAAGCAATTGCAGCAGTGGGGGCAAGCGGTTGCCCAAGGTGGTGAAACCGGAAAACAAGCAATGGTTCAGGTTGCCCAAGCATTGAACAACGTAGACAACGAAACAAAAAGAAACACTCTTGGTGTAGCTATTTTCGGTAAACGGAAGTTGTGCCGAAATAAAACCGGGCAAAATCGGTGGAAGCTAAGTGAATCGGCGTGAATAAAGTGTTATGGCATTTTATAATAAATTATGAAGGGCTAGGGGGACGCCCCGAAAAGCAGATTCCCGACTGCCTGCCCTTCATTTAATTATTCGGGATACAACTACGGGAGGTTGTAAAATGAATAAGGTTTGTTCTGATTGCGGGAAGGAAAAACCGTTAGATGATTTCGTAAAAGACAAACGATACCCTGATGGGCATAGAAAAAGGTGTAAACAATGCGAAAACTTGAGACGAAGAAAAACACCTGTACTACCGCAACCGAGAGATGGGCACAAATATTGTGCTAAATGTCTTAAAGAAAAACCGTTGGATGAATTTAATTTCAGAAACGTAAAAGGGGAAAAGAAACCATTCAGTTATTGTAAAGAATGCGAAAGAGAATACAATCGAAACAAATATCTTCATGTGTGCCAGAAATGCGGAAAAAGTTATCGTTCAGGGAAAAATAAATCTACTTATTGTAAGGAATGTTACTCGGAGCTTTTAAGAGATTTAGAGACCAACCCTTCAAAAGTGATATACATGGACTGGAGCGGAGAAAATAACCCTATGTATGGGGTTAGACGTTTCGGAAAATCTAATCCTAATTATAATCCCAACAAAACAGACGAAGAAAGAGAAAGAGAACGTCTTGTTGAAGGTTACAGCACATGGAGAACGCAGGTGTATGAAAGAGATAATTACACATGTCAATGTTGCGGAGACAATAGAGGCGGAAATTTAATAGTCCATCACTTGGACAGTTGGGATTGGTGCAAAGAAAAACGTCTTGATGTCAGCAACGGGATAACTTTATGCGTGACATGCCATAAAAGATTTCATGATATATATGGTTATGGAAAAAATACTAAACAACAATTTTATACTTTTTTGTTATTAGTCCAAAAGCACTCCGTATGAGTGCTTTTTTTATTACGCCGATTCATATGCCAACACCGAGGTAACGTGGAACACCACCCCGCACCGT
>NZ_JACETT010000009.1:0-70731 GCF_013912365.1 Thermoactinomyces intermedius | reverse complement strand
TTGACACTCCACACGGCTGAAGCCGTGGGATTCTTGGGTCGTTAGCGTCCGCAGTCCGTTTCCGTTTTGGACAACGCCCAAGTTCAGGGGTGTGTCATCACCCCGTCCCATGTGGTTAGAGTGTACCCACATGGGCGGCGTACCTGTTACCAGTACGCTAGGCTACTAACCCAGAAATGGCTTTAGCTATATTGATTGCTCCATTCAGATCAGCATGGCAGGTATAACCACACTTTTTGCATCTGAACTGGATGCCATTTCGATTCGCTTTTTCACAATGACCACATTTACAGGTTTGACTGGTGTAGTCTGGTTTAACTAATTCAAAGCGAATACCTACCATTTCTGCTTTGTACTTAATCATTTTCTGTAGCTGATAGAAAGCCCATGAATGAAGGTTTCTACCAGCTTCTTTTTTAGACTTTGCCCTATTTCGAATATCCGTCAAATCTTCCATTCGAATGATACCAACACCGTTGGTCAATGCGAAATCTACGATTTGACGGCTGATTTTATGGTTCTGATCTTTCATCCAACGAGACTCTTTATCTTTTGATTTTTTGATGGCGGAAAGTTTTTTCAGTTTACCTAGCTTTCTTCGTCTAGCCGCAAAACGTCTACGAACAAAAGCAACTTGGTTTCCTTTGAAGAATAATGATTTTGTTCCAACACTGGCGACAGCTATGTATCTCAGTCCTAGATCAACTCCCATGACTTTAGTTTCTTTCCGTTGTTCTACTTCAAAAGTGATTGGAATGGCGATATACCATTTTCCTTTTTTCCTGTATAGCTCGCTGGCACCCTGTTTGACGGTTCCATTTAGGATTCTCTCTAACCATGCCTGCTGATAAGGACGGGCTACAACGGGTACACCGATCCGCTTTTCCAAAGTTGGAAAGGAAACCGTATAGAAGTCTCCAACCTTTTCCACCTTGAGGTTCTGATTGTTGAAGCAACACCATAGCTGTTTGAATGATTTCGCGTTTTGGTTTTTCTTTTTTGACTTGACTTCCCGAATCGTCTGGTTCACTACAGCAGACGGAAATTTTCCATGAGAAAACTCTTTGAAAATCTTACTGGTTGCCTTGTTCACCTCTGGGTGAACAAGTAGCCAGTTAGCAAATGCTGTGTTTATTTCCGTCATTCGCTGATACATATCCTGTTTGGCTTGAGTTGGCTTATGTAGTTCTAGCCTTAGTGTGATCGTCGGCATTGATTCACCCCCTTTTCTTTTGAGATTCCACATAGTGTTTGATTGTTTCACTTGATACATTCCCTGCTGTACTAACGAAGAAAGAGCGTGTCCAAAGACTTGGCAGATGAGACAGGTGTTTAAATTCCTGTCTTAATCGTCTGGAAGTCACTCCTTTCACTCTTGCCATAATATCTGATGGAGAATCAGAGGGAAGACAATTCAAGAACAAATGACAATGATCAGGCATCACTTCCATAGCAAGAATGATCCAATCATTCTCTTGGCAAATTTCTTCTACTAACTGCCTGAATCGCTCTTCCACTCTGTTCACTAACACTTTTCTTCGATAACGTGGGCAGAAAACAAAATGATAGTTAATTAAAGATACAGTTGTTTTCGTTCTTCGATATTCTTGTTCCATATTATTAATTGTATCAGTTTAATGGTCATACTGCAACAATTAAAGATAAAAAATTGTTGCTCTAAGCAATCCCATGAAGGGATTACCGAGCAACGCCGTCTTTCATCCCACGATTCAAACCGTGGGCTTTCAGACGGCATTTTCTGTAAACCGGATACAAAACGGCACAGCCCGGGGCAGTGTCGTTTTTTTACATAATCTTGTCCGGAGTGCATATATTTGTACAAACCCGAACGGGAGTGGGGTGAGATCATTTGATTCTGGTTCGGATTTGTTCGGTCGGGCTTGTCACAGCCATCCTGATGATGATCTTTGTCTGGCCGGAAGGAGCAAGAGCCGAAGTTACAGAGGATTTGGCTCCCGGGGCAAAAGCCGCCATTTTGTATGATGCTTCTTCAGGCCGTGTTTTATTTGAGAAGAATGCAGAGGAACCCATGTTGATTGCCAGTTTGACCAAAATCATGACGGCGATCATTGCGATTGAAAACGGAAATTTGGATGAAGAGGTGACCATCAGCCCCAATGCGGAAGGGGTGGAAGGATCCTCCATCTACTTGAAAGCCGGCGAAAGAATACCGCTTCGCACTTTATTGTACGGACTGATGTTGCGTTCCGGAAATGACGCGGCAACGGCGATCGCCGAACACATCGGCGGATCGGTGGAAGGATTTGTTTATTTAATGAATGAAAAAGCCGCCTATCTGGGTCTGGAACACACACATTTTGCCAATCCGCACGGTCTGGATCAAGAGGGGCATTATTCATCGGCCAAAGATTTATCCGTATTGACGGCATACGCGCTCAAAAATCAGGTTTTTCAGGAGATTGTCAAAACAGAGGTCAAGACGGTGTCCTGGCCTGGCGAGAAATGGAAAAGGAAATTTTACAATAAGAATAAGATGTTGCGTTTTTATAAATGGGCAGACGGTGTTAAAACGGGATTCACCAAAAAAGCGAGAAGAACGCTGGTTTCTTCTGCGACCAAAGACGGCCACCAGTTAATCACCGTTACTTTGAATGACGGGGATGATTGGCGGGATTCCATGAACATGCTGGAGTACGGCTTTCAACATTATGATTTGGTTTCCTTGGTGAAAAAAGGACAGATTCTGTCCGGTCAGACCTATGAAACGGATGATCACAAAAAATTCCGGGTTGTTGCCGGTGCTTCCTTTGATTATCCGCTGACGGAAGAAGAAAAAAAGCAGGTTACGGTCAAGCCGGTCATCAGTTATCCTCTCCGGCTGGTGACAAGCGACCGCATGCAAGTGGGAAGTGCCCGGATTTACGTAAACCGGCAATTGATCGGATCGGTTCCTTTGGAAGTCAAAATGGAGCCCGAACCATCCATGATGAAAAAGTGGTTTCAATCCTTCGGGCTGATGCTTTGGAAAAAAGGGTGAAGCAAAAATGATCCATTATATTTGGATTTTTATGATTTTAAGCGGGGTGGTGGCTGCGGCTTTGCAGGGGAAATTGGAGTTGGTGACAAAAGCGGCCTTACATGGTGCGGAAGAAGGGGTTTCTGTTTGTTTGGGACTGATCAGTATCATGGTGTTTTGGTTGGGGATGATGCGGATTGCCCGAGATGCCGGCTTGTTGGAAAAGCTGGCGAAGATCTTGCGTCCGGTTGCCCGGTTTTTGTTTCCGTCCGTGCCCCATGACCATCCGGCGATGGGATACATTTTATCGAACATGAGCGCCAACCTGTTTGGATTGGGAAATGCCGCGACCCCCATGGGACTCAAGGCGATGGAAGAGTTGCAAAAATTAAACCCCGACCGGAAGACGGCCACTCCTGCGATGTGCACTTTGCTTGCCCTGAACACTTCGGGACTGACATTGCTTCCGACAACGATTATCGGGATCCGGTTGAAACACGGTTCGGTGAACCCGACGGAGATCATCGGCCCGACATTGCTGGCCACCTTGATTGCCACTTCTGTCGCCATCCTGTTGGATCGTTATTACCGAAAGCGCACGTTTGACGAGAATGGGCGACGGAAGAAGTAATCAAACTGGGAAGAGGGTAAATCGGATGTTTGAAGTGATCAGTTTTGTTTCCAATCTGATGTTGCCGGCCATTGTGGTGTTTGTTCCGCTGTATGCCGTATTTCGCAAGGTGCCCGTTTATGACAGTTTTGTCGAGGGGGCCAAGGAAGGATTCCCGACGGCGATCTCGATTATCCCGCACCTGGTCGGCATGATGGTGGCAGTTTCCATTTTCCGGGATACCGGCGCTTTGCAGTTTTATTTGCAATTTTTGAAACCGGTGCTCAGCTGGGTGAAGATCCCGGAAGAAGTGGTTCCGATCGGGATTTTGCGGCCGATTTCCGGAACCGGTTCCCTGGCCTTTGTGGAAAGCGTTCTTCGCACCTACGGGCCGGACTCCTTTTTGGGGAAGCTGGCATCCACGATTCAGGGAAGCACCGACACCACTTTATATGTGCTGACGGTTTACTTTGGCGCCGTGGGAATCCGCAATTCCCTCTATGCGCTGAAAGTCGGTTTGTGGGCGGATTTGGCGGGATTTTTGGCCGCCTGGATCATTTGTACATTGATTTTTTTGCCCGGTTGAGCAGAGAAAGGCATTTTCTGCGATACCGGGTTTTAACATGTCTGAAAATAACAGGGCCGTCCGGTTTGACTTGTATGAAACTTTGTAAACAGTTAAGATGACTAAGAGGTGAGCTTGGCATGGAGCGTTTGCAAAAAGTGTTGGCACAGGCGGGAGTCGCCTCAAGAAGACGTTCGGAAGAATTGATCCGTTCCGGAAGAGTGAAAGTCAACGGACAACGGGTCACCGAACTGGGTACCAAGGTGAATCCCCGCCAAGACCGGATCGAGGTGGATGACCGTCCGGTCGTGTTGGAGAGAAAAAGAACGTTTTTGTTTTATAAACCGGAGCAAGTGATTACCAGTATGCATGACCCGCAGGGCCGGAAAGTGGTGGCTGACTATTTCCGCGATATCCCGGAGCGTGTTTTCCCGGTCGGGAGGCTGGATTACGATACCGAAGGTTTGCTGATCATGACCAACGATGGCGAACTGACCCATCGTTTGCTTCATCCGCGTTACAAGGTAAATAAAGTATACATAGCCACCGTGGAAGGAAAACCCGGCCCAAAAGCGTTGAAACAGCTGGAAAGGGGCGTGAAACTGGAGGATGGATGGACGGCCCCGGCCAAAGTCCGCTTTCTTTCCCATTCCAGCCAGGACAATACTTCCCGGGTGGAACTGACGATTTATGAAGGGAGAAAGAGACAAGTCCGGCGCATGTTGAAAGCGGTCGGGCACCGTGTGATTCATCTGATCCGGGTCCGGTTTGGATTTTTGACGCTGGAAGGGTTAAGCAAGGGGGAATTCCGGGAGTTGACGGATGAAGAAATTCAGCGGTTAAAAAAAGAGATTTTGTGAACATCTTTCAAATCATCGTCACATGTTCCTAATCGAAAACCAAACTTAAATGTATAATTAGTTAATGAAATCACGGAGTTTTCGTGAATGGATCACAGGGGGGAGTCATGCGTGATAGATAACAGTAAATGTGAGTGCGGACACAATAACCCTGTTGGCACCATATTGTGCGAGTACTGCGGAAAACCGCTGGACAAGTCCATCGAAGAAAAGGAAAATATTGCTGAGGAGATGCGCTATGAAGGGAAGGCAAGACGTTCCCAAACGGCACAACCCTCCCCGTTTGACCGGGTCTGGAATTTCTTCTCCTCAGTGAAAGTTGCCATTATTTTGATTGTCGTTACTTTGATCGCCGCCGGCATCGGCACCATTTTTCCTCAAGAAATCTATGTCCCCTCTTCCGATCCAAAGAGTTACTATGAGGAGCACTATGGAATTTGGGGGAAACTTTATTATGCACTTGGTTTTTCGGATATGTACAACTCCTGGTGGTTTTTCCTGCTTTTGGCGATGATCGGGGTTTCGCTTGTGGTCTGCAGTTTGGACCGGGTGGTTCCTCTTTATAAAGCGCTTAAAAACCAAACTGTGACCAAAAGCCCGGAATTTATCCGCCGGCAACGGATTGCGCATGTGGAGCATGTGTCCGATGAACACCCGGAGCAAAAGATTGATGAGATCGCGCAAGCATTGAGTAAGAAGCATTATCACATCCGGCGCGAAAACGGGGCGCTGCTTGCGGAAAAAGGACGGATCAGCCGATGGGGTCCTTACATCAATCATATCGGGTTGATTATTTTTTTATTCGGGGTTTTGTTGCGGTATGTGCCGGGTTGGTACCTGAACGAAACGTTATGGGTCCGGGAAGGGGAAACCAAAAAAGTCCCGGAGACACCGTATTATGTGAAAAATGAGCGCTTTACCATGGAGTTTTATGATCAACAAAGCAAGGATGAAGGGCCGGTTGTCAAGAAATACCAGACCGATGCCGTGTTGTATGAAAAGGACAAGCAGACAGGAAAGTTAAAGCCGGTCAAAAAACATGGGATCATTGTGAATAAACCGCTTGAATACAACGGCTTGTTGTTATATCAATCCAGCTTTGAGACCGGATTGCTCCAAAAAATTTCTTTTAAAGTCACGGAGAAAAATTCGAAAAAAGAGCTGGGAACCTTCACCGTTGATTTGAATAACCTCCGGAAGGACCAGGTTTATCCGGTCGGAAATTTGGAAGTCCGGGCACTGGAATATTATCCGGACTTTGCCATGGAAAACAATCGCCCGGTGACCAAATCGCAGGAACCGAACCGCCCGGCTTTTGTCTTTGAAGTCCGGGAAAAAGGGGCGAAAACGGGAGAAAAATCTTGGGTCATCTCCGGTCAGGATTTGGGCGATTTGTTGAAAGACAATCACTATAACATTGATCTGGCCAATATCCACACGGTGAATTCCTCCGGGCTCATGGTTCGCGTCGATAAAAGTTTGCCGGTGATTTTTACGGGAGGATTCATTTGCATGATCGGGCTGGTGATGGGATTTTACTGGCACCATCGCCGGGTCTGGGTCCGGGTAGCCGACGGCTCCTTATACGTTGGCGGGCACACCAACAAAAACTGGTACAGTTTTTACCGCGAACTGTCTGCGCTGGATGTATTTAAAGATTATGACTTGAAGCCGGCGAAAAAATAGGGGGAAAAGACGATGGAACAATTGATGGAGAATCTCCTTTTTGGCACCTTCTTTTTATATTTGATTTCTTCTGTCGCGTTTGTGATGGGAATCTCCAAAGACAAAAATGAAAAAAATGAACAAAGAAAACGACGGTGGGGGAATATTGCCGTCGGGCTTGCCATCGTGGGAGCCGTTTTTCAAACATTGTTCATCATCACAAGAATGTTGATTGGCGGCCACTTCCCGACAAGCAACATGTTTGAGTTTACGGCTTTTCTATGTTATGCCATTGTCATCGCGTTTGTAATTGTTTATTTTATCTATAAAAATGTTGTTTTAGGGGCTTTTGTCATGCCTCTGGCTGTGATTTTGCTGGCTTATGCTTCTGTTTTCCCGCGGGATGTCCAGCCGCTGATCCCGGCTTTGCAAAGTTACTGGCTGCCGATTCACGTGTCGACGGCAGCGCTGGGGCAAGGGGCCTTTGGGATCGGTTTTGTCGCCGGATTGATTTATCTCATTAAAACCGTCGGGAATCAGAAATCAGGGAAAAATGCCTTTTGGCTGGAAACCACTCTGTTGATTGTTTTGATGTTTCTTGGATTCAGTATTGTTCAATTTGCCTTTGGCCTCGTTGATTATGAAGCGAAATTTTCGCATACTGTTGATGGGGAGGCAAATGTTCAGGAGTACTCGCTTCCTCCCATCGTGAGTCCAACCGATAGTCAAATTATTCAAATGGATTCCTTCCCGGGCCTGAATGAACCGCTGTTTGAAAGTCCGGGCTGGATGAAGGGAGAAAAAGCGGCAAGCAAATTGAATTCTGTCATTTGGTCTGTAATTACCGGACTGATTTTATACGGGCTTTTGCGGTTGATCTTGAGAAAGCCGCTTCGAACAGTACTTCATCCGCTGTTAAAAGACTTGGACAGCGAATTGGTGGATGAAATTTCTTACCGCGCGATTGCAATCGGTTTCCCGATTTTTACATTGGGCGCGCTGATTTTTGCAATGATTTGGGCTCATCAAGCGTGGGGCCGCTTCTGGGGATGGGACCCGAAAGAAGTGTGGGCACTCATTACCTGGCTCTTTTACAGCGCTTATTTGCATTTGCGGCTGTCCCGCGGTTGGCACGGGTTGAAGTCGGCATGGCTGGCGGTTGGCGGTTTTGTGATTATCATGATTAATTTAATCGCAATTAATCTAGTGATCACCGGTTTGCATTCATATGCGTAAATCAAAGCAGCAGGGGTGAAGTAACTTGGACAAACAGTATCAGATTCTGGTGGTGGATGATGAAGACCGCATTCGTCGGTTGCTTCGCATGTATCTGGAAAGAGAAGGCTATTTGATCGAAGAAGCGGAAGATGGCGAAAAAGCTTTGCAAATGGCGCTGGATAAAAACTATGACTTGATTTTGCTGGATTTGATGTTGCCGGGGATGGACGGATTGGATGTTTGTGCCGAATTGCGAAAGAAAAAAGCAACGCCCGTGATCATGCTGACGGCCCGGGGAGAAGAAGCCAACCGGGTGGAAGGCTTTGAATCCGGAACCGATGATTACGTCGTCAAGCCGTTCAGCCCCCGGGAATTGGTACACCGGGTGAAAGCCGTGTTGCGCCGGGCCTCGGCGACCGCTTTCCTGACCACCAATATAGAAACGCATAATGTGATTGTGTTTCCCGAACTGACGATTGATCATGATGCCCATGAAGTCAAAGCGGGCGGCAAGAAAATCCAATTGACACCGAAAGAATATGAGCTGCTTTATTATCTGGCCAAATCTCCCGATAAGGTTTTCACCCGGGAACAGTTGTTGCGGGATGTATGGCATTATGAATTTTTTGGGGATTTGCGCACGGTTGACACACACGTGAAACGATTGCGTGAAAAACTGAACCGCGCTTCCACCAAAGCAGCGAAGATGATCACCACGGTGTGGGGAGTCGGTTACAAACTAGAGGTGCCGAAAGAGTGATTTGGAGAAGTGTAGTCGGTAAGCTGTGGATCACCATCATTATTCTTGTTTCCCTGGTGCTGGTGCTGTTAAATCTCTTTTTGAACGAACAAGTGGAGAAAACGTATGTTCGTGACCAGAAGAAAAGTTTGGAGCAACTTGCCGGAGAGATCCAGAAAAAGTTCAATCAACCCGGATATGATCATATCCAGTATCTGAATAATGTCCTGCAAGTCTCTGAACTTTTCCATACATATATCGTCACGTTGGATGCCAGCGGATCGGTGAGCAACTACGGGGTTTCTCCCCATGTGCCGAACGTTCCCTGGCAGGAAGTTTTGTCGCAAGATGATTTAAACCGGGTGTTAAAGGGCGAAACGCTTTTTATTCAGGGAAAAGTCCGGGTAAAGTCCGATCCGGGAAATTTTCCGTTCTTTAAAAATGACGTCTTGCTCGTTGCCGTTCCGCATATTGTCAACGACAAAACGGTGGGGGCGATCGTGCTTTACCAAACCCAGGAACAGTTGAGCGAGACGGACATCAAGCGGTGGATTTTTTACTCTTCGCTGATCGGCATCGTGTTGACGACCATTTTTGCCTTTTTCTTGTCAACCCGGATTTCCCTGCCGTTGGTGCAGATGAAAAAAGCGGTGGAAAAGATGGCACGCGGCGAGTTTTCCACCCGGGTTCCGGTCCGCTACCATGAACGGGACGAAATTGCCGAATTGTCGATGACGTTTAACCGGATGGCCTCCCAATTGGAAGACTCGATCCATCAGCTGTCACAAGAAAAAGAACAATTGGCAAGCATTTTAAAAAGTATGTCGGATGGCGTTTTGACCATCAGCAAATATGGAAAAATCATTTTGACCAACCCCATTGCCGACCGTTTTCTCGCGCAGTGGAAAGATGACACCCCCAAAGATGCCTTGCCCAAACCGTTGCAAGATCTTTTCAGGCAAGTGACCGACGACCATAAAGAGTATACCGGGGATATCACGGCCCGTGGACGGACGTGGGTGGTGGTCATGTCCCCGCTTTACACCGACACCGGGGACCAAGTGCGCGGGGTGGTGGCCGTGTTGAGGGATGTCACGGAAGAGAGAAGATTGGACAAACTCAGAAAAGATTTTGTTGCCAATGTTTCTCATGAATTGAGAACCCCGTTGCAAATGTTGCAAGGTTACAGTGAAGCTTTGATGGATGACATTGCCGACACACCGGAAGAGCGCCGGGAACTGGCCAAAGTGATCAATGAAGAGTCTCAAAGGATGAGCCGTCTGGTCCGTGAATTGCTCGACTTGGCCCGCATTGAATCGGGGCATATTCAAATCGTTCCCACGGAAGTTCCGCTGGATGAGTTTATCCAGCGGGTGATCCGCAAATTCCAGGGAATGGCAAAGGAGAGCAATGTCCAGTTGGCTGCCGTGTTCAAAGAAGAAACGCAGCCGGTTGTCTATTGGGATGAAGACAAAATCGAGCAGGTTTTGACCAATCTGATCGACAACGCGATCCGTCACACACCGAGTGGAGGAAACGTCCATGTACACGTCGGTGTCGAAGACGGAAAAGTGCATATCGATGTGGAAGATACCGGTTCGGGAATTCCGGAAGAAGATTTGCCCTTTGTGTTTGAGCGCTTCTACAAAGCGGACAAAGCCCGGACCCGGGGTCAATCCGGTGGAACCGGAATCGGTTTGTCGATTGTCAAACACCTGGTGGATGCGCATGGAGGCAATGTCTCTGTCAAAAGCGAGACCGGAAAGGGAACGGTGTTCATGATTGAATTGCCGCTTCGGATCGAAGAGAATAATGAGTTTTTTATCGGCTGAAGAAAAAGCACGGATCTCACAGGGATCCGTGCTTTTTTACGGGAGAAAGTTACTTTTGGAATGCTCTGGGGACCAAGGGGCGCATCAAAATTTGATTGTAAATCACCCCTTTGGGTGCTGAAACAATGGTCCATACCGCTTCGGCCACTTGTTCGGCTTCCATGGCGTATTCTTTGTAGTTGTTGAAGTTGGTTTTGATCGATCCCGGACAAAGAGCCGATACTTTGACTTGATGAGGTTTTAATTCGAGCGTCAGTGCATCGGTCAGTGCCATCAATCCAAATTTGGAAGCGCAATATCCGGCTCCGGAAGCAAATGCCTCGGTTCCGGCGATGCTGGAAATATTGACAATGTGCCCTTCGGTTTTTTTTAAATGGGGAATGGCGTATTTACAGTGAAGAAAAGCGCCTTTCAAATTGACATTCATCATTTCGTCCCATTCTTCTTCACTTAATTCTTCCACAGGCGAAAAATATCCGAGACCGGCGTTGTTGATCAGGATGTCCAGCCGGCCGTACTTTTCGATGGTATCATCGATGACTTTTTTGACTTGCCGGGAATCTGTGACATCGCAAGCGACGGGATCGATGGTGCCTTGGAACTCCCCGGCCAATTCATTCAGTTTTTCGATGCTGCGGGCGGTGGCGATGACTTTGATGTTTTCTTTCGCCAGACGCCGGGTGATGGCAGCGCCCAATCCTTTGCTTGCGCCTGTCACAATGGCGATTTTTTGTTCCGCTTCCATTACTGATCCTCCAATCCTGACAGATTGATTCTGAATCTCTATTATAAATCAATTTCATGCAAGGATTGAATGTTATCGATTTGCAGAATCAAATCAATCAGGTTTTTGGTAAGCGGTTTGTCAATTCGGAGAATCATGATGGCCTGGCCCCCGATGCCCAGCCGTCCCACTTGCATGGTCGCAATGTTGACATCTTCGCTTCCGAGCAAAGTTCCGACCCGTCCGATGACGCCGGGCAAATCCTGATGCTGAATAAACAGGAGATGTCCTTTGGGGGTGACATCCACCGGATAATCGTCCACCTTGGTAATGCGGGGCCCAAAGCCGTTTAACAGGGTTCCCGCCACGCTGCGGATTTCTTTGGAGGTATGCACTTCCACCCGGATATATTGCGTGAAACCATGGCTGGCCATCGTTTTTTGTTCCACGATTTGAACGCCGCGTTTTTTGGCGAGATGGGGCGCATTGACATCATTTACATTGGATAAGTAATGAGAAAGCACTCCTTTTAAAACCGTGCGGGTCAGTGGGGAAACATCCAATTCGGCTACTTCCCCGCCATAGGTGATGGTGATCTGCGACAGGGCGCCGTTGCTGATCTGGGAGACGAATTTTCCCAGCTTTTCGGCCAATTCTTGATACGGAAGCAGTTTTTGTCTCAGTTCGGCCGGGACGGATGGCAGATTGACGGCATTTTTAAAAGGTTCCCCACGCAGGATGTGAAGCACTTCTTCCGCAACGTCCAGGGCCACATTTTCTTGAGCTTCGACGGTGGAGGCTCCCAGATGCGGAGTTGCGATCACCTGAGGCAGGGAAAGAAGCGGATGGTCCTCAGGCGGTTCCGACTCAAACACATCCAGTGCGGCTCCGGCCACCTTTCCGTCCAAAATGGCCTGATACAGGGCTTCTTCATCGATGATTCCGCCCCGGGCACAGTTTAAAATCCGGACACCGTCTTTCATTTTGGAAAACATGTCATGATTGATCAAGTGTTTGGTTTCTTTGGTCAATGGCGTGTGTACTGTGATGAAATCACCTTTTTGGATCGCTTCTTCCAAACCGGCTTTGGTGACGCCCAATTTTTCGGCCCGGTCTTTGGACAGGTAAGGGTCGTATCCAATCACGTTCATCCGGAAGGCTTTGGCGCGTTTTGCCAGTTCGGATCCGATCCGTCCGAGCCCGATGATGCTGAGGGTTTTTCCGTTCAATTCCGTTCCCACATACTCTTTGCGCAGCCATTTGCCTTGCAGCAGAGAGTGGTATGCTTGCGGAATATTGCGGGCCAATGACAACAACATGGCAAATGTATGTTCAGCGGTGGATATCGTATTGCCGTCCGGAGCGTTGACCACAATGATTCCTTTTTGGGTGGCGGCCTGGACATCGATGTTGTCCACACCGACCCCGGCACGGGCGATTACTTTCAAACGCCGGGCTTTTTCGATAACTTCGGCGGTCACTTTGGTTTGGCTGCGAACCAGAAGAGCATCGGCATCTTCGATGGCTGTCAGCAGTTCTTCTTGGGATAATTTTGATTTTTGGATTACTTCAATATCCGGGGATTGTTGTAATTTTTCAATCCCTTGGTCGCTGATCGGATCGGTGATCAATACTTTAAACATCCATCATCACCTCTTGTGCTGCTTTGGTGGCCATTCCCGGTTCAACGGATTGTCCCATTTGCGAAAGAGTAACTTCAACGGCGGCAAGAACCGTCAGGATATCCCACTCGTCACAGTAACCCATGTGCCCGATTCGGAAGATTTTCCCTTTCAGGTGTTGTTGTCCGCCGGCGACATAAAAGCCGTGGCTTTGCAATTTTTTGCGGAACGCCTCCACATCCCACTTCTCCTGCGACGCATCGATGGAGGTGACGGTCGGGGAAGCGTGGCGGTCATCGGCCATCAAGGTCAGGCCGGAAGCCCGGATGCCGGCACGGGTGATGTTTTTGAGACGTTCATGCCGGGAGCATACATTTTCAAAGCCTTCTTCTTCCAAAAGGGACAAGGATTCTTTCAAACCGTACAAAAGGGAGACGGCTGCGGTGAAAGGAGTGGTGTCCTCCTGTTCCAGTTTCCGGCGATACGCTTCAAGATTCAAGTAAAAACGGGGTTGCCGGTTGCCGGCAATCACTTGCCAGGCACGTTCGCTCACGGCAAGAAAAGCAAGTCCCGGCGGCAGCATCAGTGCTTTTTGGGAACCGGTCACCATAATGTCGACGCCCCAATCATCCATTTGGCAGGGAACTGCCCCGACACAGCTGACGCCGTCGACGATCACCAAAGCATCGGAATGTTGCCGGACGGTTCGGGCCAGTTCCGCAACGGGATTCAAAACGCCGGTGGATGTTTCGCAATAAGTCAGAAAGACGCTTTTGGCACCGGGATGTTTCTTTAAAAAGTCAGCCAGTTGCTCCGGTTCGCATGCTTTACCCCAGGGAATGTCCAAGCGATGCAAACCGATCCCGTATGTTTCGACGATTTTGGCAAAGCGGTCGCCAAATGCACCGGTGACCACGACAACGGCTTCATCCCCGGGGGATAAAGTGTTGACGACAGCCGCTTCCAATGCCGAAGTTCCGCTGCCTGCCACAATGAGCGGTTGCTGTCTGGTTCCGAAGATGGGTTTCAACCGCTCGGAACATTCCTGAATCAGTTGGGAAGCCAAACGGCTCCGGTGCCCGATCACCGGTTGTGTCATGGCCCGCTGGACTTGAGGCGGAACGGGGGTCGGACCGGGAATGCGCAGATGATATTTGTCTTTTAAAGGCATGAAGATCTCCTCCTATCCAAGGTGAAAGTCAATAAAAAAACCTTACATCCCCACACCTGTGGCAACAGGTGAGGGACGTAAGGTCCGTGGTGCCACCCTCATTCGCAATTGGTTCGCACCAATTGCCTCATCAAGTCCGAAAAGGACTCATGATGTAACGGATCATCCGGATCTGCCTACTCTGTCTTTCAGCAGACCGCTCGGGAGTGCTCCGCATCGGGCAAACTGCCGATTCGCAGCAAACATCGGCTCTCTGAGAGTTTGCCGGCTGATGCTTGGCTCCTTCATCGCTTTAATCATCTGAATTTTGATAAATAATGTAACATGGCGGGGAAGTACTGTCAACCCGTAAAGAAGAAAAATGTTGAGGCATAGAAAAAAAGGTTTGTGTTAACATTGAATTATTCAGTTTTGCTGATGGCGATCCGGAGGAAAGGAGGAAAAGCGGTGGGGATCAGCGGAACGAATTACATTTTGTCCGGATTGAATGAGAGACAACAAGAGGCTGTAACGGCACCCTGCCAGCCGACCGTGGTGTTCGCCGGGCCGGGAAGCGGAAAAACGACGGTGCTGACAAGAAGAATCTTATATTTGATGGATCAGGGGACAGCACCCGGACAGATCATGGTGGTGACGTTCACCCGGGCAGCGTCACGAGAGATGAAAAGCCGTTTACAGGAAGTGAACCCCGTGGATACGGACAAACTGTGGATCGGAACGTTTCATTCTTTGTTTCTTTTGATGTTGCAAGAAAGCGGCATGAGAATCCCTCCTTTGTTGAAAGACGGCAGGCAAAAAGAAGCCATCCGCAACATCTTGTCCCAACTGAACCAGCCCACCGATGATGACACGATCGGCACGTATCTTCAGCAAATCGGATTATGTAAAGCGCATGCCATTCTCCCGGCCAGAATGAAAGTCCAAAAGCAAAAAAACATCTTGTTTCGGGAAATTTATTCTTTATACGAAGCATGGAAACGGGAGCAGGATTATTGGGATTATGATGATATCTTGCTGGCGATGTACCATCAGGTGAAAAAACCGGAGTTTCTTGCGCGGTGGCAAGAACGGTTGATACATATTTTGGTGGATGAGTTTCAGGACATCAACCGGATTCAATACGACATTCTGGTCCGGTTGGCTTCCAGGCACCGCCTGCTGTATGCCGTCGGGGATGATGATCAATCGATTTACGGATTCCGGGGCAGCGATCCGGAAATCATGCTGCAATTAAAAAAAGATTTTCCCGATCTGAAGCGATACATCCTGACCACCAACTACCGGTCCGCCGATCCGATCATTCAAGCCAGTGAACGGTTGATCCAAAAAAACCGCTTCAGGCAGGCCAAAGTCCGGCATGGACTGGGAAAGGAAGGTGCGGATGTGGAATGGATGGAGCCGGAAGACGAGAATGAAGAGGCCGAACGGATTTTATTCCGGATCCAGGACGGCGCCGACACGGCGGTATTGTTCCGAACCGCCACCCAGGCGCGCGCTTTGGTCGATGCGTTGGTACGAAAGGGCATCTCTTTTTATATGTCAGGAGAGTTTTCTTTTTACCGCCGGTGGCAGATCCAGGATCTGTTTTCTTATTTTCGTCTGGCCAAAGACCCGGATGATCTGGACGCCTTGATCCGCATCATCAACAAACCCAAACGTTACTTGTTTCAAGAAGAATGGATCGATGCATGCTGGTCCCTGTCCAAAAAAAGCGGGCGGTCGCTGGTGGATACATTGCCGTCACTGCCGGGATTGGAACCGTATCAAGTCCGCCATTTGGACAAGCTGGGAAAAGATCTGCGGGAAATCCAGTCATGCTCACCGGTTGAAGCGATCCGGCATTTGCGGTTTCAAACGGGATATGACCGGTATTTAGAAGCATTTGCGAAGGAAACGGGGGCGGAGCTCGAGCAGTTGACCGAACCGTTGGATGAACTGATGGTCGCCGCGGAGAATTTTTCCGATCTTCCGGAGATGCTCGCGCATGCGGAAAAAGTGGAAGAAGCGTTAAAACAGACCAATCCCGACACGGCCAAAATCAAGCTGATGACGCTTCACCGTTCCAAAGGTCTGGAGTTTGACCGGGTTTTCATTATCGGATTACAGGCGCAAATTCTTCCGCATCACCGGAGTCTTCAGGTGGCGGAGGAACGAAAAAGTGCCGCCTGGGAAGAAGAACGGCGCTTGTTGTATGTGGGAATGACCCGTGCGCGAAAAGAACTGATTTTGTCCTCGGCCAAAACCAGGCAGGGAAAAAAAGCTGCTCCTTCGCCGTTTTTAAAAGACATCGGAATCACCGGGGAAACCCGGCGGGCACAAGGGGGAACGGATAAGAAACCGGAAGCCGCTTCCCCTGTAAAGCCGTCCGATCTGAAAAAGCAACCGCAAATGCGATTTATCCATGAAGAATTAACCATCGGCATGATGATTCACCATACCCGGTTCGGAACCGGGATCATTGAAGATGTCGTTCCCATTGAAGGGGTGGCTCCCGGCAGAAAAATTCTGGTGCGGTTTCAAGGCCAGCGTCAATCCTTGCACTATGAATTATCCCGGCAGTTGGGATTGATCCTGCAGGCATGAAAAAGGTCAGGGACACGGGTTCCCTGACCTTTTGTCAATTTCCCAGAAAATAAGGAATGGTAAACGCAAGACCGACGACAAGAAGGATGAAAATCCAGGAAAGCGGGTGAGCCCAATTATTGGTCCAGCCGATCCCGAAACGTTTTTCCACAAAAATCGCCGGATCATTTTTATTAAAGTAAAACTGTCCAAGCTTCCAGTATTGGTCCTCATCCCGGTTGATCATATCCCCGTTTTTGCCGGAAACCGTTTTGACCCGGCTGCCGCCTTGTCCCGTTGTAAAGGATAGGATAAGTGCGGCGATCAAAATTCCGATGGTAATGACGAGTGAAACGGCAGTCACCAGTCCCGCGGAAACCGGGTGGATCCATGAAAAGGATGACAGAGACAACATCGAAACCAAAACGGTTCCGGAAAGGATGGTGAAAAGGGACCATCTGCGCCGGAAAATGACATTTTGCCGGATGGATTTTTCCGGATTTTCCGCGCCGATTTGTTGTTTGGCTTTGCCGATGATGATGTTGATCCATAAAAACAGAAGGGTTAAATAGACCTGCATCACCGGTGGAAAGAGAACCGTCCGGTAAGATTTTTCCGCATAGCGGGTTACCTTTCCGTTCAAGTCATATTGCATGGGGATCTTTTCCGGGATCTGTTCATAAACATGGATGAAATAGATCAAAGTGGCAAGCGCAAGCGAAAAGGGAATCAAAAACCATAAATGGGAGTAAGTCAGTTTTTGCTGGCGAAAGCCGGTATCCACAACCACCATCTGCTTTTTCTCTTTTCCCCAATCCGCTTGTTTTTTCAATGCTTTCATTTTTCGGTGAAAGATTAAGTAAGCCAAAAAGTTGACAGCCAAATAAGCAACAAGAAGAAAAACAAACCAAAGACCAAGCGATTCCTCGTCGTCACATATCATGGATCCCGGAACAAACATGGCAAGGACGGCCAATCCGATACCGGCCATGATCCAGGCATATTGCTTGCGCATCTTTTTAAGTTCCGGAAGATGATAAACTTTTTCCGGGATGGAGACGCCAAAACTTTCCGTCCGACGGGTCCAATAGGGAATGAAACAAAGGGAAATCAATACGGGAATCATGATGAGGCACATCAGTAACACACTTGTACTCACGGGTTGTCACCTTCCCTGTCGGTGAATTTTTCAAACAAGCGGCTGCAAAGCTGTTGAAATTCCTTTTCCCCGATTCCGCGGCAAACGGATTCGGCGATCAGGGGAGAAAGGGATTGTTCCAGTTTTATCCGGTATGCTTCATCCGCTTCCGGAACCCCTTCCGGATGAACGACCACGCCCTTTTGTCTGTGAATCAAAATGAAGCCTTCCTGTTTTAACTGTTGGTAAGCTTTATTGACCGTGTGCAGGTTGATTCCGATGTCAGCGGCCATGGCTCTTACCGAAGGAAGGCGGTCGCCCGGTTTTAATTCTTTTTTGGCGATCCCGGCGATGATTTGATGCTTTAACTGCAAATAAATCGGTTCATCGGATTCGAAGTCCAAAAAAATTTGCATCCTTCCACCACCTTCCTTTCATTCTATATGTTATATATATAATATAACAAACAAATAAAAACAGGCAACAGAAGGCACAAAAAAAGCACCTGAAAGGATCAGGTGCTTGTTCAAGGAGACATTATTTATTTTCTTGATACCGCTTTTGACATTCTTCATAAAGTTGAGCCGCAAAGTCAGCATCTTTCCAGCCTTCGATCTTGGTTTCTTTATTTTCGAGGTCTTTGTACACCTGGAAGAAGTGTTCGATCTCTTTCAACACATGGGGAGCCACGTCTTCCAGGGAGTTGACTTTGTCAAAGCGGGGATCATCAACCGGAACCGCCAATAATTTTTCATCCGGGCCTTTGTCATCCGACATCAGCAACACGCCGATCACCCGGCTGGAAATCACGCAACCCGGGAAGGTCGGGAACGAAGTCAGGACCAAAATATCCAACGGATCCCCGTCTTCCGCCAGGGTGTTTTCAAGATAACCGTATTCGGTCGGATAATGCATGGGAGAGTAAAGAACCCGGTCCAGTCGGAATACGCCAAGTTCTTTATCATATTCGTATTTGTTTTGGCTTCCGGTCGGAATTTCAATGAATGCATCAACTACGAGTGGATTGGACATCTTTGTTCCTCCTTTGGTATGTATAACCTAACCATCATTGTAGACGTTTTTTTACAGATTCGCAATAAAGAAGGTGCTCCGGGTATGCTACAATCATAAAAAAGGGGAGAAAATATGATAAATGAAATTTCCGCAAAAGAGTTTGCGAAAAAAATTCAAAGCCAAAAGCCAGAGAAGGGTGAAATGGTGATCGTTGATGTGCGCGAACCCGAAGAATGGCATGATTACCATTTGGAAGGCTCGAAGTTAATGCCATTGGGATCGTTGCACCGGCAAATTCATGCACTCAATAAGCAGCAAAAAATTTATGTGATATGCGCCCATGGCGTCCGCAGCTTCTATGCCGCGCAATATCTGCTTCAACAAGGGTTTTCCGATGTGGTGAATGTCGAAGGGGGCATTCAACGCGTTCGGCTGTATTTGGAGGAATTTGAAAAATGAAAAAGCTACCCGGAAAAAAACCGGGTAGCTTGTGCGCATTATTCCTCGACTTTAATGGAATCCGTGGGGCATCCTTCTTGAGCGTCTCGGACATCTTCCCAAAGTTCTTCAGGAACATCTGCGGTTCCGGTGTTGTCGTCAAGAATCACATATGCAATGCCGTCTTCGTCATAGTCATACACGTCGGGAGCCGTTGCTCCGCAAGCACCACAAGCAATGCAAGTATCTTTATCTACCCAAGTGCGCATAAGTACAAATCTCCTCCCGTGAATAAATACCAATGAGCTAAGTCCACTACCAACCCTCATTTTAGAACGAATTGGTTGGAATTGCAAGAAGCGGATTGAGAGGGATGACCATGAAGGAACACGGTTCCAACGATTCATCATCCACGGCGAAGCAAGTGCTGTCCGCCTTTTATATTACCCAGTTTTTGTTATTTGCAATCAGTGCCGTCGCTTTATGGTGGCAAGGGAAATCACCGGAGCATTTATTCTCCTTTCATGATATACATATGTGGGTGTGGGGAATCGGTGCGGGAGGATTAATTCTGGCCGTCGATGCCGTGCTCATGGCCTGCGTTCCCGAAAGCTGGATGGACGACGGGGGATTGAATCAACTGCTGTTTGAGAATCGCTCCCGCGTGCATGTTCTTGTGATTGCGTTGATCGCGGCGGTCTCGGAAGAGATGTTTTTCCGGGGCGTTCTTCAGGAATGGCTGGGGATCTGGATGACCAGTGTCGTGTTTGTGCTCCTGCATACACGGTATTTAAAAAAATGGTTGTTGATGGCCGTTGTTTTTGCCATCAGTGCAGGGCTCGGTTGGTTGACGGAATGGTTCGGCAACATTACTCCCGCCGTGATTGCGCACGGACTGGTCGATTTTGTTTCCGGATTGTTCATCCGTCACAAGGCAAAAAGCGGGAGGAAGCTCAAAACTTGACAGCCACTTCAAGATGTTTTAATTATTTTATATGCTGATCTAGGCAAGAGAGTTGTTGATTGTGTATGATGAATATAGAAAAAGGAGACTTGACCCCGTCACATGTTCTTTTTTTTCACATAAGGTATAGGGGAAGGTCTCCGGCGAGGGAGGGTAGGCCATGCGTGTCGAACGGCTTGGGGGAGATAAAATCCGCTTTTTCCTCACTTTGGATGATCTGGCTGATCGCGGTATTGAAAAAGAGGATATTTGGCGGGATATCCCCAAAGTGCATGAGTTATTTAATGACATGATGGAACATGCCTATCAGGAGTTGGGATTTGAAGTGACCGGACCCGTGGCTGTGGAAGTGTTTGCATTGCCTGCACAGGGGATGGTGGTTGTCGTCACCCGTGGTCAGGCTCCGGGCGATACGGAGGAGGAAATCAGCCATGATCCGGAAATCTATGAACTGGAAGTGACGATGGAGGAAACAAAAGACCTGGTTTTCTGTTTCCATGACTTCGAAAATTTGGTGCAGGCCGCCCATCGCGTGAAACATCTCACCCAAGGAGGACAGGTTTACGCTTTTCAGAATCGTTACTATCTCCTTTTCGGGCAAGAGATGCAATCAGATGATTTGGAAACCCTGGTGGCCATCTTGTCCGAATTCGGTGAAATGTCCACGTGTACCATTCCTTATTTGCAAGAATACGGAAAAGTGGTTTGTGAAGATCATGCGGTTCAACAAATATCCCATTACTTTGGATGACATAGATTGCGCACCCGTTTTCAGGCGGGTGCGCTTTTCATGACGTTTTATCCACAACCAATTGAAAATGCTCAAATTTTCGAAGCTGGCCGGTTTTGCCCGCAAGGACCCCCGGAAAGACACGTTCCACGGACAGATGCTGGGTTTTATGCGCGGCCAGCGCTTTGGCGATTTGTTGATGGTAAGGGCTTACATCCACTTTTTCAGTTACATGTTCGTCCGGCACGAAGGAAACGGGAGCGGAATAAAATCGGGCGATTGATTCTGGTATGACAATATAGTAAAGTTTGGTTGGGAAAGAAATATTTTGCACAGCTGTGAGTGTTGCTTTTTGAATGACTTTATGATCCGGATGTCCGGAAATTCCGGACGGTGGGAAGGTGATAATCCGATCGGGGCGAATTTCATTCAT
Source organism: Thermoactinomyces intermedius (assembly GCF_013912365.1). Classification (NCBI taxonomy): domain Bacteria; kingdom Bacillati; phylum Bacillota; class Bacilli; order Caryophanales; family Thermoactinomycetaceae; genus Thermoactinomyces; species Thermoactinomyces intermedius. The sequence goes on along the minus strand of NZ_JACETT010000009.1, from coordinate 49,448 downwards.
CACGGAACACAGTTCACTGACGATGGTCGAAAAAGGCTTATCGGCTAAACGTCCGTCACCGTAATTTTTAAGGATGAGCCGGTCCATTCCCAAAATGGACAGAGCATTTTTCAGTTCCTGTGTCCGGACGTCACCCAGTTCTTCTTGTGTGCACAGGGGAGGGTTGCCGGTTTTGCCGGCTTCGCCGCGGGTGGCGCAAAAAAGGATCTGTTCGTGTCCCGATTGATGAAAGTGACAAATGGTTCCCCCGCAGCTGAAGGTTTCATCATCAGGATGGGCAAAGACGTACAATATTTTTTGACACATGATGATTTTCCTTTCTTCGTTTAACGTATTGGTTTGGAGCGCACTTTTTTTGAGTTTAGTTCTTCTGAGGAATATTGTATACTTAGATATGTTTAAAGGGAATGAAAAGTAGTATTTTTTCTGAGGTGGTCAGGATGGCACAACAATCAGTTGCAGAAAGTCATCAAGAAGATAAAGAAAACATGGATGTTCTTGCTTCCACGCAAACCGTGATCAAAGAAGCTTTAGAAAAATTAGGTTATTCAGAAGCGGTATATGAATTGTTAAAAGAGCCGTTAAGGGTTTTGACGGTAAGGATTCCCGTGAGAATGGACGACGGATCCGTCAAGGTTTTCACAGCATACCGGGCACAACATAATGACTCGGTCGGACCGACCAAAGGTGGCGTCCGTTTCCATCCGAATGTCACTGAAACCGAAGTGAAAGCGTTGTCAATTTGGATGAGTTTGAAAGCAGGGATTGTCGATCTTCCTTATGGCGGCGGAAAAGGCGGCGTGGTTTGTGATCCGCGCAATATGTCGTTTCGGGAATTGGAACGTTTGTCCCGCGGTTATGTGAGGGCGATCAGTCAGATTGTGGGTCCCACCAAAGACATTCCGGCTCCGGATGTTTACACCAACTCGCAAATCATGGCATGGATGATGGACGAATACAGCCGGATTCGTGAATTTGATTCCCCCGGGTTTATCACCGGAAAGCCGTTGGTGCTCGGCGGTTCACGTGGACGGGAAACAGCGACGGCCAAAGGCGTGACTTTGATGATCCGCGAAGCGGCGAAAAAGCGGAACATTGATTTGAAAAATGCACGGGTTGTGATTCAGGGATTCGGGAATGCAGGCAGTTATTTGGCCAAATTCATGCATGACTCCGGTGCCAGGGTGATCGGGATTTCCGATGCTTACGGAGCCCTTTACGATCCGGACGGCCTGGATATCGATTATCTCCTGGATCGCCGTGATTCATTCGGCACCGTGACCAACCTGTTCAAAGACACGATCACAAACCAGGAATTGTTGGAATTGGATTGTGACATCCTGGTGCCCGCCGCGGTCGGAAATCAAATCACCGCCCAAAATGCACACCGGATCAAGGCGGATATCGTGGTGGAAGCCGCCAACGGTCCCACGACTTTGGAAGCGACCAAAATCCTGAATGACCGTGGTGTTTTGCTGGTGCCGGATGTGCTTGCCAGTGCCGGCGGTGTGACGGTTTCTTATTTTGAGTGGGTGCAAAACAACCAAGGCTATTATTGGACGGAAGAAGAAGTCGAGGAAAAATTGGAAAAAATCATGGTGAAAGCGTTTGAAAATGTATATCGTACGGCGCAAACACGAAATGTGGATATGCGTTTGGCGGCTTATATGGTCGGTGTGAGAAATATGGCGGAAGCATCGCGTTTTCGTGGCTGGGTATAGTATAATAAAAGACTTGGAGAACACCCTTTGCGGGGTGTTCTTCTTTTGCATGTATTTTGGAGGTGATTCACTTGGCTGATGTAATTATTGTCGGAGCCGGACCCTGCGGAATTTCTGCCGCCATTGAACTGAAGAAGGAAGGATTTGATCCGCTCATCATCGAAAAAGGGTGTCTGGTGAATTCCATTTATCATTATCCGTTATCCATGACTTTTTTCAGTTCCGCTGACAATCTGGAAATCGGGGGAATTCCTTTTACCACCATAAATGAAAAACCGACCCGCGCGGAGGCGTTGGCTTATTACCGGACCGTGGCCAGACATTTTGAGTTGAATATCCATACTTATGAAGAAGTTTTGGACATTGAAAAGAACGGGGATGCATTTGTGGTCCGAACCCGAAAAAGAGGAGAACAACATCGTTACGAGGCGAAAGCGGTGGTGTTGGCCACAGGCTATTATGACAATCCCCGGCAGATGGGAATCCCGGGTGAAGAATTGCCGCATGTTCATCATTATTTTCATGATGCCCATCCCTATGCCGATCAAAAAGCGGTTGTCATCGGAGGCCGCAATTCAGCGATTGATGTGGCCTTGGAGCTCTACCATACCGGAGCCAAGGTGACCATGGTTTACCGCCAAAAAGCTTTTCACGACAGCGTGAAAGCCTGGGTGCGTCCGGTGATTGAAAATGCGATTGAAAAGAAACGCATTGAGATGTTCTGGGAATCGGAAGTGGAAGAAATTTTGCCGAATTCCGTGGTGATTCGAAAAAACGGGGAGAAAATGGCCATTCCGGCCGATGTGGTGTTTGCGATGACCGGATACCGGCCTGATCTCACTTTGTTGAAAAGATTGGGCGGGGAAGTGGATCCGAAAACCGGGGTTCCCGTTTTATCTGAAGCGATGGAATCAACGGTGCCCGGATTTTATCTGGCCGGGGTGGTCACAACCGGTCATGATTCCACCAAAATCTTTATTGAAAACGGAAGACACCATGGACGGTTTATTGCCGGGGATCTGAAGAAGAAATTCAAAGCGTGATGAGGAATGTGTGGTGGTTTCAAGAGGGAGGCCCCTCCGCTTTCCTTTTGAAACCACGATACGGTCTCTTTTACATTTGAAAGTAAGACTCCAGTTTTTTGGGATCGGTTGTCTGTTGAAGGGCCAGCATCAGTTTGATCCGTGCTTTGGGCCCGTTGATCCCGTTGCAGAACAAAAGCCCCATCTCTTTTAATTGTTTTCCGCCCCCTTCATATTCATAAGTGTCGAGCACCACTCCGTTAAAACACCGGGAAACCAGCACGACCGGCATGTTGCGGGAAAGTGCTTTACGGATTCCGGGCAACATCATGGGAGGAAGGTTGCCTTGTCCCAATGCTTCAATGACCAGCCCGTCCATATTTTGCTCAATCGCCCACTCGATCATGGAGCTGTCCATTCCGGAAACCGCCTTGATGAGGGCGACTTGATGAGAAGGGGGATTTAACGGCAGTTGTTTTTCACTGACTGCTTGCCGTTGGAATAAAATTTCTTTTTTGGTGATCATGCCAAGGGGGCCCAATCCCGGGGATTGAAATGTTGCAACATTGCTGGTGTGCGTTTTGGTCACTGTTTTGGGGGAATGGATTTCGTCATTAAACACCACAAGGGTCCCCATGCCTTTGGCTTTTTTGTCTGAGGCGACGCGAACGGCGTTGACCAAATTGTACGGGCCGTCGGCGCCCAGTTCGTTTTGGCTTCGCATCGCACCCGTGATGACAACCGGCTTATCCTGAGGAAGGACCAAACTCAAGAAGTATGCGGTTTCTTCCAGGGTATCTGTTCCGTGGGTGATGACGACTCCCGCCACGTCATTTTGTTCCAGGAAGTGTTTGGCCCGCCCGGCGATTTGCGCCATGATGGCCGGTGTGATATGAGGGCTGGGCAGATTCAGGAAATGGTCCATTTCCACTTTTGCATATTTGTTCAATAACGGCAGCGTGTCCTGTAATGCTGCCGGATCTTCCGGTTTGACGCCTTCCGTCTCGTCGGATTGAGACATGGCGATGGTTCCTCCGGTTGTGATCACAACCACTTTTTGATCCAAGCGGTTCACATCCTTTCCATCCGTCCGTGTTTGCGGCTTGCACCAAATCTATCGTATGGAATCCAGTATTCCCTGTCAATAATAGGATTATCAAGTGGTTTGGATGGTGAAAGAATGAAGGAAAACGAAAGATACATGGTCAGAATTCAATGCAATCAATGTGGCGAACGGTTTATTTTAAAAGGCAGGATGAAAAAGGGGCAAGTGCAGACAGGATTTAAGAAATGTTTGTGCGATAATGATTCGGATTTTGAAATTGATTATACTTCATTGGATGACAAATAAAGAACCGGTTGAAAAAAGAGAGCGCGGATGGCTCTCTTTTCTTATTGCATAAATCACCGGCCGGCCGCTCAAACTACGGAAAGAAATGAAAAGCGGAGGAAGAAACGGTGAAAAGGTTTGTATCCATCGGTGTTTGGTTTTGTTTGATCTTGATGATGGTCTGTACGGTTTCTGCAGACCGGGGGCAGGTTCATGCGGTAAACGCCGGAAAAGCAAGCGGAGGATTCAGTGAAAATGAAATCCGGCTGATGAGCCAGGCGGTTTACGGTGAAGCGCGTGGCGAGCCTTATATCGGACAGGTTGCCATCGCCGCGGTCATTTTAAACCGCTTGGAAAGTGAAAGTTTTCCCGATACCGTCTCCGGAATCATTTTTCAACCGGGGGCTTTTACCGCCGTGGCGGATGGACAGATTTGGATGGAACCGGATGAAACAGCCCGCAAAGCGGTGATGGATGCCATAAACGGATGGGATCCGGCGGAAGGGGCGGTGTATTATTTCAACCCGGAAACCGCCACCTCCAAATGGATCTGGTCCCGTCCGCAAAAAAAGAAAATCGGAAAACATATTTTCTGTGGTTAAAGGAGATGTGATCTCATGTACAAAAGAGTGGCGGCCATTTTGTTTCCGATCACGTTGGTGGCCCTGGTGGGGACTGCAGCATGGGGATATCAGGAATATCAAGACAAAAATGCCGTTTTGATTAAAGCGGAAAACTCCTATCAACGGGCTTTCCATGATTTGAACGAGAATTTGGACCGTCTGCACGGGGAATTGGGAAAGTCGCTGGCAATGAAATCACCCAAGCAGTTGGCAACTTCGATGACCAATGTGTGGAGACTGGCTTATGCGGCACAAAGTGATATCGGACAATTGCCGCTGACGTTGGTTCCTTTTGACCAGGCCGAAAAATATTTGGCAAAAGTGGGCCGCTTTGCCTATCATGTCGGGATTCGCGATTTTAACAAGGAACCTTTGAGTGAAAAAGAATGGAACACACTGCAAGAACTTTATAATCAATCACAAAATATCACTCATGAGCTGCAAAATGTGCAACATAAAGTTTTGGACAACAACTTGCGCTGGATGGATGTGGAACTGGCCATCGCCACCGAAGACAAGAAAATGGACAGCACCATCATTGACGGCTTTAAGTTGGTGAACCAGAAAGTGAAAGAGTTCCCGGAAGTGGATTGGGGCCCCGCTGTGAATAATATGGAAATCCGGGAGAGAGAACGGGCCAATCAGATTTCCGGTAAAAAGATCTCGCCGCAAGAGGCAAGGAGAATTGTGGCAAAAGCCTTTGGCAAAAAAACAACCAAAGGCATGCAAGTGGCGAAAAACAAAAACGGGGATTTTGAGACATACAGTGTCCGTTACAAGGGAGCCGGCGACACCGAGGTTTACACGGAAATGACCACCAAAGGAGGCCATCTGGTATGGATGGTGTTTGACCGGCCGGTGAAAAAGAAACAAATTTCTTCTGAGCAAGCTCTGAGAAAAGCGGAACAGTTTTTGGAACGGATCGGTTATCCGGACATGGAACCGGTTTCCTATGATGAAACGGCCAACATTTTGTCTTATACGTTTGTCCGCCGGCTGAACGGAGTGATGATATATCCGCAAACCCTCGCCGTCAAAGTGGCATTGGACAACGGGGAAATCATGGGGCTGCAGGCTGATGAATATGTGTTTAATCAATTCAAAGTGGCCGATACCAAACCGGAATTGACGGTGGAAGAGGCCCGGAAAAAACTGAGTCCGCATTTGAAAGTGCAGAAGAACGGGCTTGCGGTGATTTATAACCAAAACGGGCAACCGGTGTTGTGTCATGAGTTTTTGGGCACTATCAAAGACAATCAGTACCGCGTCTTCTTAAATGCCAAAACCGGCGAGGAAGAGTACGTGGAGCGGATTGAAAAAGCCGATGCCGATCAGATTTAATTTTTTGTTTAAACTTTTAAATGGGCCGATATAATAAGATCGGCTCATTTAATTGTTTTCATTGCAACTATGACTAAATTATGTTATTCTTTAAACAGGTTTCCTTTATTGTGATGCGCGATGTCATTCGCTCGAATTTCATGTTTTTACTTAAAAAGGAAATACATAGTTGATATGATCAGGTAGCAGTTGCGTTTTAGTTTGTCGAGAGGAATTTACTTGAATCGAATAAAGTATTTCCAATCGAGCAGGCTACGCCTGCTCTTATCATTTTCATCCCGATTTTCAGGGAGGATTTACAGAATCAATGAGTAGGATTTCAGTGGCAATTGACGGTCCGGCAGGTGCCGGAAAAAGCACAGTGGCGCGCCGAGTGGCAAAGCGCCTTGGAATAACCTATGTGGATACAGGAGCCATGTATCGGGCAATTGCATGGAAAGCGCTTCAGAACAAGATTGATCCGGAAAATGAGGAAGCAATCACTCAGCTTGCGGAATCGGTTCAAATCGATCTGCATCCGGATGGAATCCGTGTCGACGGACGGCTCTTAAAAGATGAACTTCGCACTTCCGAAGTGTCGCAACTTGCGTCAAACATTGCAAAAATGCCCGGGGTTCGCCGCATCCTGGTGAACATCCAGCAACGGATCGCCGAAGGCCGGAGCGTTGTGATGGACGGGCGGGATATCGGATCGCATGTGTTGCCGCATGCCGATGTAAAAGTGTTTTTGACAGCGTCCATTGAAGAAAGGGCCATGCGTCGATACCGGGAAATGAAAGCCAAAGGGATCGATGTGGATTTCGAACAATTGAAAGCGGAACTGGCAAAACGGGATGAAAACGACCGCACGAGGGAAATCGCCCCGTTAAAAAAGGCAGAGGATGCGGTGTTGGTGGATACGACGGGTTGCCCGGTTCCGGAAGTTGTCGAAAAGATCCTTCAACTTTGTCGTAACAAAATAAACGATGAGGAGTAAGATATGTTATACCGTGTTTCACGTGCCATTGTTCGATTTTTGATGGCTTTGCTCTATCCCTTCAAGTCCGAAGGGGAAGGGCATATTCCCAAAGAGGGGCCTGTGGTCTTATGTTCCAATCATATAAGTAATTTGGATCCGCCTTTGGTGGGGATCACCACGACGCGTCAAGTTTATTTTATGGCCAAGGAGGAGCTGTTTCGCATTCCGGTTTTAAACAGTGTCATCCGCCGTTTCGGGGCTTTTCCCGTCAAACGCGGAGCCGGGGATTTGAAATCGCTGAAAACGGCCATTCAACTCCTTAAAAACGGGAAAGTCGTGGGGATTTTTCCGGAGGGGACCCGCTCCAAATCAGGCGAGCTGTTGGATTTTCATGTGGGTGCCGCATTGGTCGCCCTGAAGGGAAAAGCACCCATTGTGCCGGTAAACATCACCGGACCTTACCGGTTGTTTCGTCCGGTCAAGATTACCTATGGTCCCCCCATTGACATCACGCCGTATTTACAGGAAAAAGCAAACATGAAAACGGCGAAACAATTGACGGAACGGGTGATGGAAGAAATCCGTTCGATGCAAAATGAAAACAGGGAATGAAGATCATCGAAAAGGTGAGGAAACTCAGAAACTCACCTTTTCAAATCTGATCTTTCTTTTATAAAAAACAGTTTTGATTGCGTCTGGCAATGATGAGGAGGGCTCGTGATGGCAGAAGAGATGAAATCTGAGTTGGCTGAAGTTCAAAATTTAGAAGTGGGCGATGTTGTAACAGGCAAAGTCGTGAAAGTGGAAGACAATCAAGCATTGGTTGATACAGGTTATAAATTCGAATCCATTTTACCCATTTCCGAATTGTCCAGTTTGCATGTGGATAAAGTTTCTGATGTCTTGTCGGAAGGGGACGAAGTCACGGTCAAAGTGCTTCGTATTAAAGAAGACGAAGGAAAATTGATTGTTTCCAAAAAAGAAGTCGATGCCGAAAAAGCGTGGGCTGAGTTGCAACAAAAATTTGAAACAGGCGAAACGCTGACGGCAAAGGTTCATGACATCGTCAAAGGCGGCTTGGTTGTGGATGTGGGCGTGCGCGGTTTTATTCCGGCTTCCCATGTTGAACAACACTTTGTCGAAGATTTTTCCGATTACAAGGGTCGTGAACTGACCTTAAAAGTGGTGGAATTGGATCCGGAGAAAAACAAATTGATTTTGTCCCATAAGGCCGTATTGGAAGAAGAACAAGAACGCCGCAAAAAAGAACGCTTGAGCCAGCTGGAAGAAGGACAAGTGCTGGAAGGAACCGTACAACGTTTAACCGACTTCGGAGCATTTGTGGATATTGGCGGTGTGGACGGTCTGGTTCATGTATCCGAAATCGCCTGGCACCGCGTGGAGCATCCGGCCGATGTGCTGAAGGAAGGCGACAAGGTGCAGGTGAAAGTCCTGAAAGTCAACCAGGAAGAAGAAAGAATCAGCCTCAGCATTAAAGAAACCCTGGAAAGCCCTTGGGAAAAAGTGGCCAAAGAAATCAGCGCCGGGGACATTGTGAAAGGGAAAGTGAAACGCCTTGTCTCGTTTGGTGCGTTTGTTGAAGTATACCCGGGAGTGGAAGGATTGGTTCATGTTTCCCAAATCTCCCACCGCCATGTGGAAACTCCGGCGGATGTTTTGGAAGAAGGACAAGAAGTGGAAGTCAAAGTGCTCGATATCCTTCCGGATCAAAAACGGATCAGCTTGAGCATGAAAGAAGTGGAACCGAAAGAGCCGAAAAAAGAAGTAAAAGAAAAAGAAGAGAACAAATTGCAACAATCCTCCGGTTTGAATGTGACCTTGGGGGATGTTTATCCGGAATTGCGCAACTTAAAATAAAAACACAGGATGTTTGAAACCAGCCAACTTTTGGCTGGTTTTTATATGCTTAAGAAAAGTTTTTTCTACAAAAAATATATAAAAAGATTTAGAAAGAAGGTGAACAGGATTGCGGCCTTCCTTTGCTCGTGGAGCTTGTTGATTTTATATGGCACCGGATGGTTGTCCCATTGGATGGAAGCGTTTGAATCGACCCGGGCTAACATCCAATGGGTGTTGTGGACCCTGTCTTTGCTCAGTTTATGTCAACCGTGGAGGGTTCATGAGCATTTGTATATCCATCCCGCGTGGATTGGTTTTCTTCTCATCTTTATTTATTGCGGCGGCAAATTTTCTCCGGACATCCTAATGACTTTACTCAGCAGTTCCTTTTGTGCAGGCACCCTGTTCCTTTTGGGGCATGAATGGCTCCATGCCCATGCTGATTGGACTTATCCACCTTTTCGAATCTTGTTGCTTTCGGGCGTGATTCTGCTTTCGCTTTTGATTTCTCCCCGCCTGCCGGAGCGGATCTGGTTTGCAGGGATGAGTTTGATGGCCTTGGAGATTTGGATTCAGTATTTTCATCAGGATGGATTCGCCCCGGTCGTTTTGGGGTCAAATGTTTTTATGGATGTGTTATGGCTGTCTTTGACCGGCATTTTGTTCGCGCATATTTTGGAAAATCATTTTCGTTCACGGATATCCAAAAAACGCCTGTCTCTGTCAAAGCTTTGAAAGAACATCAAAACCGGATGAGAAGAGCTTGCCTTCAAAAATATTTATCGATAAGATTAGGTATGTCTTAATATATAAAGATTGGAAAATGGAAAAGCGAGGATTTTGTATGAGTTTACCTGTTGTTGCGATCGTTGGAAGGCCCAATGTGGGCAAATCGACCATCTTCAACCGCTTGGCGGGAGAGCGGATTGCGATTGTGGAAGACCAGCCGGGAATCACCCGTGACCGGATTTACTCCCGCACGGAATGGAATGGTCGCGAGTTTCATCTGATTGATACAGGCGGAATTGAATTTGATGAAAAAGACGGGATCCTTAAACATATTCGAAATCAGGCCGAACTGGCGATTGAAGAAGCTGATGTGATTATCTTCGTCACGGATGGGCGCCAAGGAATCACCGCAACGGATGAAGAAGTTTCCCGTTGGTTGCACCGGTCCAAAAAACCGGTGGTTTTGATGGTGAATAAAATCGATGATGTCAAACATATTGAAGGCGTGTACGAGTTTTACCGGTTGGGATTTGAACATGTGATCCCGGTCTCTTCGATTCATGGCACGGGAACCGGGGACATGCTGGATACCGTTGTTTCCCTTTTTCCGGAAAAAGAGGAAGAAGAGTATGACGAGGACACCATCCGGGTGGCGCTCATCGGCCGGCCCAATGTGGGAAAATCATCCCTCGTCAATGCCATTTTGGGAGAAGAGCGGGTGATTGTGAGCCCGGAAGCCGGAACCACCCGTGATGCGGTGGACACGCCTTTCGAGTATGACGGGCAGTCGTATGTGCTGATTGATACCGCGGGGATCCGCAAACGCGGAAAAGTTTATGAGTCCGTGGAGAAATACAGTGTCATCCGGGCGATGCGGGCGATTGAGCGTTCCGATGTTTGCTTGATTGTCATTGATGGCGAACGGGGAATTGCAGAACAGGACAAAAAAATTGCCGGGTTTGCACATGAAGCGGGAAGAGCGGCCATTTTCATCGTCAACAAGTGGGATGCGGTTGAAAAAGACGAAAAAACGATGCATAAGTTTGAGCAAAAAATTCGTGATTCATTCCAGTTTATGCACTATGCCCCCATCCTGTTTGTTTCTGCCAAAACAGGCAAACGGATTCAAAAGATTTTGCCAACCGTGAGTGAAGTGGCGGAACAGCATGCGATGCGCATCCCCACCTCGGTTTTAAACCAAGTGATTCAAGATGCGATGGCAACGACACCGCCTCCTTCCGACCGGGGACGCCGCTTCCGGGTTCACTACATTACGCAGGTTGCCGTGAAACCGCCGACGATTGTGTTTTTTGTCAACGACCCGGAGATCGCTCATTTCAGTTATCTCCGATATTTGGAAAATCAATTGCGACAGGCATTTCCTTTCCATGGCACGCCTCTTAAAATAAAATTAAGGAAGAAAAGTTGATAATCACAAGCAGGGAGAGAGAGGAGAATATGTTGTTCAGTTGGGGGATATCCTTATTGATCTCCTATTTGCTGGGGTCGATCAGTTTCAGTTATTTGTTTACACGCTGGTTAAAAGGCGTGGATATCCGGGAATATGGAAGCGGGAATGCCGGGGCAACGAACACGTTGCGTGTTCTTGGCGCAGGACCTGCGGCAGCCGTCTTTGTCCTGGATGCCGTCAAAGGAGTGGCGGCGGTGGGGCTGGGTCACTGGTTGTCTCACGGAGACCCGGTATGGATGGTTGTATGCGGGATTGCGGCCATTGTTGGCCATAACTGGCCGGTGTTTCTTCGTTTTCGGGGAGGAAAAGGGATCGCCACCATGGTCGGGGTGACAGCCACCTGTTTTTTTGGCGCCACCCTTGTTTCCGGGATTTTGGCGATTTTGTTTATTGTCATTACTCGTTATGTTTCATTGGGGTCGCTGGTTTTGGCCCTCTTTATCCCCGTCATGATGTGGATCCTGGATTATTCCGGGATCTTGATCGGGCTGATGCTGGTTATCACGGTGATGTCCGTTTGGCGCCACCGGGTGAACATTCGTAATTTGATTCGCGGAAAAGAACGGAAGATCTCATTCAGAGGAGAGAAGGCATGAAACAACGAATAGCAGTGCTGGGTGCAGGAAGTTGGGGAAGCGCTCTTGCATCGGTTCTTGTGGAAAATGGCCATGATGTGAAGATCTGGGCCCGCAGGGATGAGCAGACAGAGGAAATCAACCGGTCTCACACCAATGAAAAATATTTGCCGGGGGTGAAACTTCCGGAATCGCTTTTTGCGTCCTCTTCGCTGGCTGAGTGCCTGAAGGAGCGGGACATCGTCGTTTTTGTGGTGCCTTCGCACACCATGAGGGAAGTGGCCAAGAAAGTGAAGCCGTACCTGCCTCCGGATGCCCTCGTTGTGCATGCGACAAAAGGTTTCGAATTGGATACGTGGAAGCGAATGTCGGAAGTTTTGCTGGAAGAGCTGGGCGGATCGTACCAAAGCCGGCTGGTCGTATTATCCGGTCCCAGCCATGCGGAAGAAGTGATCCGGAAGTGTCCGACTGCCGTTGTCGTGGCATCCTCCGGGTTGCCGGCAGCGGAAAAGGTTCAAACCTTGTTCATGAACCATTATTTTCGCGTCTACACCAATCCGGACGTGGTGGGCGTTGAAGTGGGCGGGGCGCTGAAAAACGTGATCGCTCTCGCTTCCGGCTTGGCAGACGGGCTTCAATTCGGCGATAATGCCAAAGCCGCCCTGATGACCCGCGGATTGGCCGAAATTGCCCGTTTGGGTTCCGCGATGGGAGCCGAGCCCATTACCTTTGCCGGCCTCGCCGGGGTCGGGGATTTGTTTGTGACTTGCACCAGCAAGCACAGCCGGAATTTCCGGGCAGGCAATATGCTGAGCCAAGGCAAAAAGTTGGATGAGGTTCTGAAGGAGATGGGAATGGTTGTCGAAGGGGTGAAAACCACCCGTGCCGCCCATGCTTTAAAGAAGCGTTACAACGTGGAAATGCCCATCAATGAACAACTGTATTTGGTGCTTTTTGAAAACAAAGAACCAAGACAAGCCGTCAAAGAATTGATGGAGCGCGGACGGACAAAAGAACTGGAAGAAATCGTCCAAGGTTGGTAAAATGATATTTGGGCTTTTTCCCTGTTGCAAGCTTTTCGGTGATTTCATACTCTGTAATAGCTTCAACCAATATCCACAAAACTTGAGCACTGATACAAGGACAGGGAATCAGATTGGTCAGGAGAAGCAGGGTACAAGAAACAGGGGTAATGCCTGATAAGCATTACCCCTGTTTTCGTTTGATTTGCGAATAAGAAGAAGTGGAAGCGGTTTTGGGACGGAACATTTGTGCAATCATTCTTTGAATCCATGGAGATTGTAACAGTTCAAGAATCTGGCCGATGCTGATGGATGAAAAAAGGGATGGCGGATCCGCTTTTTTTTCGTCCTGCCACTCGATGACCGGGATCTCTTCTTCCTCGGGCATTGTGGGGGCGTGTTCCCGGTCCGGCGGGGGGAGCATGGGAAAAGTGCGTGATGACGGAAGTGCTTGCCGGGCGGATCTCATCTGATTGGTCAATTCGAAGATTTTGTATGCCGATTCCATGATGCTTTCAAGCTTTTGGATAGACTTGCTCAAATCTTGGATGGTTGAACGCAAGGTCATGAATCCGCTCAGAACTTTTGCGATATGATCGGATGTCATGGGAGGCAGCGGTTCCGGTTTTGCTCTGCCGGGCGGTTGAACCGGTTTTGCCGGGGAAGTCACTTTTTTTCTTCTCTTTTTGCGAGAAGCATTTGGCCGATTTCGTTGGTTACTCATGTTGGCTTCCTCCATTTCAGGCTGATGTCCATTTATCTTATGCACAGGGCAGGCGAATGAATTGAGGCAGATGTCCTGTGATCCCCTGGGCCGGTGCGGATTTCACCCGTCCCGGTGAAAACGAAAAAGGAAGTGTGGAAAGATTGGACTTAATGATTGTTTTGTTTTTATTGGTGCTGATCAATATTTTGGTGGCCGTCGGACGGCAACAAAAAAAGGCCTGGGTGAGCATGATTTTTTCAACCGTATCCTTCTTGCTCCTGTTGGTGGTTCTGCTCTTTGTGATACGAATGTTTATGTGAGGAGGGATGGTTTTGCGGTTCAAAAAATGGTTACCCGGGATGTTCAGCCTTGTTCTGCTTCTTGCGGCCGGTTGTATGTATCCGGAAGAGGAACGGATGCAACTCGACCGGCTTCCGGAACAAGTGGCGCAGGTGCAGGGGGCGGTCGATGCATATTACCGGGAAAACCGGGTTTTGCCGTATAAGTATACAGAAGAGGATGAAAAATTAACGACCAAGTACAAGGTGAACTTTGAAGAGTTGAAAGGGATTTTGGGGAATATCCCGCCATCGGCATTTGAAAAGGGCGGATATTTTTTGTTTGTTCTGGTCGATGTGGAAAAGGATCCCAAGGTCCGCTTGTTTGACCTTCGCGTCAATGATGCGGTCATGAAAGTCCAAGCCGAAGTGAACGGCTATGTGAAACAACACCATTCTTTACCGGTCAAAGAGAAAATAAGCGGGCCATTTTACACCGTTGATTTTCAAAAACTGCGTATGGATCCCGTCGAGGTGCCCAGCCCTTATTCCGGGGAGAACCTGCCTTTGGTGGTCGACGGGCAAGGAAAAGTATTTCTCGATTACCGGGCAGAAGTGATGAAAAAATGGCAAAATGCGAAAGAAAAACCGGATGAAAAGACAGATTTGCGCCTGTGGTTGTCCGAAGACGCAATTTTTGTCCCCGCATTTTCCCCGCAGATCCAAATGGAGGGGAACGAACCCCGGTTGTTGCCGGTGGAGGAGGAAAACCACAGCAAAAAATGAATAACTGTTTTTTCTTTGAATAAGGATGAAAACAAGCGGAAGAACATTGGGCCCGAGGAGTGAAGTCCCATGGAACTGCTTTTGCTTCACCTTTTGGCGATCCCGTCGGTTTTCTTGTTGGGAAGGTTGTCGGGGTCTGTGAAAATATCCGCATTCCGGACGAAAGTAACCTCTTCCCGTCACAAAGACCGCTTGTCATCCCGTTCATCTTAGAGCTTCTTGCAAAAAGAGAGCTCTATTTTTTTACCTGAAGAATCATATTGGTGCAAAGCATTCATATATTAGTAGTGTCCAAGGAAGGTTCCGGAGGGAGGGGTTGCCTTCGCACCGGCGACAAGACCAGCATGTGATGTTTAAGTTCTGGAGGAGGGAATTTCGTGGAAAAAGTAGATATCCTGAAAGATATTGCAGAGAGAACAGGAGGAGATATTTACCTGGGTGTGGTCGGTGCGGTGCGCACCGGTAAATCAACATTTATCAAGCGGTTCATGGAACAGGTTGTCATCCCAAACATTGAAGATGAAGCTGAAAGAGTGAGAGCGACGGATGAGTTGCCGCACAGCGGTGCAGGACGTACCATCACAACCATCGAGCCGAAATTTGTGCCCAATCAAGCGATTCAGATCCATGTGGACGAAGGATTGGATGTCAATATTCGTTTGGTGGATTGTGTGGGCTATGCCATAGAGGGCGCCAAAGGTTATGAGGATGAAAACGGGCCGAGGATGATCAGCACCCCGTGGTTTGAAGAGCCGATTCCGTTTCAGGAAGCGGCGGAAGTGGGCACCCGGAAAGTGATTCAGGAGCATTCAACGGTTGGCATTGTAATCACCAGTGATGGCAGTATCACCGATTTGGCCCGGGAGTCTTATGAAGAAGTGGAAGAGCGTGTCATCGAAGAACTGAAGGAAGTGGGGAAACCGTTTATCCTGATCTTGAATTCAACCCAGCCGTACAGTGAACAAACCCAGGCTTTAAGGGGCGAACTTGCAGAAAAATATGACATCCCCGTTCTGGCTGTCAGTGTGGCCACGATGAGTGAAGAAGATATTTTGGGCATTATGAAGGAAGTGCTTTATGAATTCCCGGTGCATGAAGTCAATGTCAATCTCCCGAGCTGGGTCATGGTTCTTGAAGAAGATCATTGGTTGCGGCAAAGTTTTGAAGAGTCCGTGCGCGAAACGGTCAAAGACATTAAAAGGCTCCGGGATGTGGACCGGGTGGTGGGACAGTTTTATCAATATGATTTCATTGACAAAGCATCTCTGTCCGGAATGGATATGGGGCAAGGCGTTGCCGAAATTGATCTGTATGCCCCGGATGATCTGTATGACCAGGTGTTGCAGGAAGTGGTCGGCGTTGAAATTCGCGGTCGGGATCACCTGTTGGAATTGATGCAGGAGTTCAGCATTGCCAAGCGGGAATATGACAAAGTGGCAGATGCATTAAAAATGGTGCGTACGACCGGCTATGGCGTGGCAGCCCCTGCAATCGAGGAAATGACATTGGATGAACCCGAATTGATCAAACAGGGAAGCCGCTTTGGAGTCCGTTTGAAAGCAACCGCACCTTCGATCCATATGATCCGGGTGAACGTGACTTCCGAATTTGCGCCCATCATCGGTTCGGAAAAACAGAGTGAAGAGCTGGTCAATTACCTGATGCGCGATTTTGAGAAAGACCCGTTGCAAATCTGGAATTCCGACATCTTTGGCCGTTCCCTGAATTCTATCGTCCGGGAAGGCATTCAGGCCAAACTGTCCATGATGCCGGAAAATGCCCGCTATAAATTGCAGGAGACACTCGAGCGGATCATTAATGAGGGTTCCGGGGGATTAATTGCCATTATATTATAAATAATATGGAAAGCGCGTTTTCAGCGCTTTTTTTATTGTTATCCGGGAAAATCGCAAAGATTCTCTTGAACTTACGATTTGTCTATATTAGTATAGGATTGTCCCACGCAAATCCACTCATTTGCCGGTTGTATGGCAAGAGTGTTGGATTCGTAAACGGAGGTGCGAATATGAACAAAACCGATCTGATCAATAAAGTAGCAGAGGCTACTGAAATGACGAAAAAAGATGCTTCGAAATCGGTTGAAGCTGTATTGGAAGCCATTGCCGGAGCATTGCGTGAAGGAGAAAAAGTGCAACTGATTGGATTCGGAAACTTTGAAGTGAAAGATAAGCCTGAGCGCAAAGGGCGTAATCCGCGCACCGGTGAAGAAATGATCATTCCGGCTCGCAAAAGTGTTTCTTTCAAAGCAGGTAAACAATTGCGCGAAGAAGTCAATAAGTAATGATTGCTGGGACTACATAACCTGCCAAAAAGACCTCGTTTCTTCGAGGTCTTTTTGTTTTTTTATAATATGATATAATGTTCCTTGTTTCTATTGGTATAATACTTATTGTACAGGAATTTGTTTTTGGATGGAGGAACATAAATGGTAGACCATCGCAAGATTGAAGAAGCGGTACGCATGATTTTAGAAGCTGTCGGCGAAGATCCAAACCGTGAAGGTTTATTAGATACCCCAAAACGTGTGGCACGGATGTATGAAGAGATTTTTTCGGGATTAAACAAAGATCCGAAGGATCAATTTTCCGTGGTTTTTAGTGAAGATCACGAGGAACTCGTCTTGGTGAAAGACATTCCTTTTTTCTCCACTTGTGAGCATCATTTGGTTCCGTTTTTCGGGAAAGCCCATATTGGTTATATCCCGCGCGGAGGAAGAGTGACCGGGCTCAGCAAGTTGGCCCGCGCAGTTGAAACGGTAGCCAGAAGACCCCAATTGCAAGAACGGATTACTTCGACGGTGGCCGATTCCATTGTGGAGTCGTTGGATCCGTATGGTGTGATTGTCGTCATCGAAGCAGAACATATGTGCATGACCATGCGGGGGGTTAAAAAACCGGGTTCCAAAACCGTCACCTCGGCCGTCAGGGGAGTGTTTGCAGAAGATTCGGCTGCCCGTGCCGAAGCCATGAGTTTGATTGGTTTAAAATAATGAAAAAAACCTCTTGACACTGTATAAAACCCGTTATATAATCTTAGTTGTCACTGAGAGACAATATGAATTATATGACGGGCTATGGCGCAGTTTGGTAGCGCGCTTGCATGGGGCGCAAGAGGTCGTCAGTTCAAATCTGGCTAGCCCGACCAACAACGAGACTCTTCCTCATGGGAGAGTCTCTTTTATTGTCATGGCAAGGATGAAACCGTGGTAAAATAAAGTTGATTTTCTCAAGGAGGGATTTGCATTGAAGGAAACTTCAGGTGATTATGTGATTATCAAAGCCAAAGAGAACGGGGTGAATGTAATCGGATTGACCCGGGGAAGAGACACCCGTTTTCATCATTCAGAAAAGTTGGACCGGGGCGAAGTGATGATTGCACAATTCACGGAGAACACCTCCGCCATTAAAGTTCGCGGAAAGGCAACGGTCATGACCAGTTTCGGAACAATCGAGACGGATGAGTAGAGGTCTTGTTGCCCAAGGCATGTTTCCCCCTTGTTGTTTATAAAATAAAATCAGGGAGATCAAAGGGGGAAACAAGGGTGAGAAGTTTTCTGGTCCGATGGTTTGCTGCGGTTTTGTTGTCCACGGTTTTAGCGCTGATGATTTCCTGGATGTGCAGCCGGACGTTGTTTCCCGACAACCCGCCGACAAAACCGGTTTTTAAAGAGGAAAAAGTTCATCGGTTGACCAACGAAAATTTAGTGGACTATTTGGTGAGCCGGCAGATCAAGTTGACGATTCAACGGGCCGACCTTCGTCAGCAAAACGTTTATTTGGAGCTCACTGCTTTCAGACAGACCAAACCGGAAATGGAGCATGAGATGGTGCGGTTGATTTGTCCGATGCTGGAGCAAGTCGAAAATATCAACCGGGTGGAAGTTCTTGTGCATTTCAGACCCGGTGAAAGTTACTTTGTGGAAGCCGGAAAAGAAGATTTGCCGGCGTTGCAGAAAGCACCGATGAAAGCGTTGTCGGATCAGGAGATTTTGGAGGGTGTGTTTGAAATGACCCGGTTTTCTTCCCGTTCCCGTGATGAGGGGAAAACCTTGGAAGAATGCCTATCCACCAAAAAAGTATGGTATACTATTCGCAGTGTTTGAACTACCTCAATGGAGGAACTTTGTTTATGGCATTCATACATAATGAATCATTAAATCAGTTGATTACACAAATTCAAAATGATGCAAATCACAAATATGTACGCAAAACAATCGGGGAAGCGGAAGTCCCAGTTTTTTTTGTCCAAGTTTTGCAGTGGCTGCTCGGCGACCTGGCTGCGGACAAAAAAAGGGTGGACTTGTACATTTTGGCAACCACGCTGGTGAAAATGGGAACGGATATGCATGAACGCGTGGCGGTCGCTTCCCCGGATTCCGAAAACGAGCAAAAACAGCAGCTGACGGTTCTGGCCGGGGACCATTACAGCAGTTTGTTTTACCGGCATCTGGCCGGCCGGCATGAAACCGAGGGAATCCGTTGTCTGGCCGGGGTGACGTGCCGGGTGAACGAATGGAAAATGTCTTTGCATTCTCTGCTTCATGACGAAGAGGATCCGGACGTGGAGAAGGTCTGGTTTTACTTTGAAAAAATTGCAACGGCTTGGATTACGGCGCTCGCCGACTTTTTTCATGTGGAAGAAAACTTGAAGGTTCAGATTGCAGAAGCGCTGGTCGTTCTCCATGAAGCAACGCAAACCGCTGTTTCCCGGCTTCATCAACATGAGGTGTGGACGAACAAGCTGCGGGAAAAAGAGGCGTTTCTTCAGGAGGCATGCAGCCAAGCCGGGGATCCGGGTTTGACATGCTTAATCCATCAACTGCCGAAAACAGATACGGCTGTATCGAAAGCGAGTGATGAATCTTGACACGGGAAGGCGAAGCGAAATCCCGGTTTGTCCATCAGGTGTTTGAAAATATCGCCAAAGATTATGACCGGATGAATACGTTGCTGAGTTTTTGCATGCACAAAGTATGGCGCAAGTTCGCCATGAAAAAGATGAATGTGAAACCGGGCGAAACAGCTATTGACGTCTGTTGCGGAACTTGTGACTGGACGATTTCCCTGGCCCGCGCATCCAAGACCGGCGAAATCGTCGGACTGGATTTCAGTGAAAACATGTTGGATGTCGGCAAGCAGAAAGTGGACAAGGAAGCTTTGTCCGGCCAAATCCGGCTGATGCACGGGGATGCGATGAACCTGCCGTTTCCGGACAATACGTTTGATCATGCCACCATCGGTTTTGCATTGAGGAATGTTCCGGATCTTGTACAAGTGTTAAAAGAGATGAAACGGGTGGTCAAGCCGGGAGGACAAGTGGTTTCCCTGGAACTGTCCAAGCCGACGTGGCCTCCGTTCCGGGCGGTTTATTATTTCTATTTTCAACGGATTTTGCCGCTGATGGGAAAATGGTTTGCCGGACGTTATGAGCAATACCGCTGGTTGCCGGAATCGCTCGCTCCTTTTCCCGATTACAAAGAATTGGCGAAATTGATGAAAGAAGAGGCGGGGCTGGAGGAGATCCGGGTTTACCCGCTGACCGGCGGCATTACCGCTCTTCACATCGGAAAAAAACCAATCAATGGATAAAGGAACAGAAGGAAGATGGTTGGATGAATGCATGGAACAAATTAAAAATCGTGTTGGAAATGATCAAGTTTGAACACAGCATCTTTGCGTTGCCTTTTGCCTATCTCGGGGCGATCCTGGGCAGTTTGGAAGTGAGAGGGGAATTTCCGTCCTGGGCCGAAATGGGATGGGTGACGTTGGCGATGGTCGCTGCGCGGAGTGCGGCGATGTCCCTGAACCGCTTGATCGACCGGCATATCGATGCCAAAAATCCCCGCACGAAAAACCGGGCGATTCCGGCCGGTTTGGTTTCAACCACCTTTGTATGGGGATTTGTCATTGTTTCGTTTGCGCTGCTCTTTCTCTCGGCCTATCAGTTGAATATGCTGGCCGTCTATTTATTGCCGGTGGCCGTGTTTTTCCTGTGGTTTTATTCGTATACCAAACGTTTCACTTGGACATGCCATTTCTTTTTGGGAATCGCCACCGCTTTGGGCCCGCTGGGGGGATGGGTGGCCACCACCGCTCAAATCGATGGGGTCTCCCTGATTTTGTTTGCGACGGTGGCATTGTGGATCGGCGGATTTGATGTGATTTACGCCTGCCAGGATGTTGAGTTTGACCGGAAAGAAAAAATTCACTCCATCCCGGCCCGTTTTGGAATCAGAAAAGCATTGGTGATTTCTTCGCTGATGCACGTGGGGACGGCAGCCGGATTGATTGCGCTGTTGTTGCTGACCAACCTGGGGATCTGGTTTGGGATTGGAACGGCTATTGCATTGGGGGTTCTGATTTATGAACACGCCATTGTTTCTGCAGATGATTTATCCCGTTTAAACACGGCGTTTTTCACCATGAACGGGGTACTGAGTGTGGTTGTGTTCGCCTTCATGCTTCTGGATGTATGGCTGTAAAGGCGAATTTCCGGTTTTTTTAAAGAAAGCCGGATTGAGGATATTGAAATCGGCATGCCAACCCGCCGACCGGTTGGTATGTGTTAGGGTGAAGATGATGAATTTGCAAGAAATTTACCATGTGATCAAAAAGGATCTGGATTGGATTGAAGAAGAATTACAAAACGCCATCGAGACCGGACAACCGGTGCTCAATGAATCATCCGCACATTTGCTCAAAGCCGGCGGCAAGCGGATGCGCCCCGTGTTTGTGCTGTTGTCCGGGCGGTTCGGTCATTATGAGCGTGAAGAATTAAAAAGGGTAGCCGTGGCGCTGGAGTTGATACACATGGCTACCCTGGTTCATGATGATGTGATTGACGATGCGGATACACGACGGGGGCAAGCGACCATCAAAAAGGAATGGGACAATAAAGTGGCCATGTATACCGGGGACTTTATTTTGGCCCGGGCCTTGATGGAGTTGTCCGGTTTGAAAGATAAGACGGTTCATCCCATTCTGGCCAAAGCGATGACCTTGGTTTGCCTGGGGGAAATGGATCAGATCGAGGATCTGTATTCGGAAAGATTGTCGTTGCGCCGTTATTTGCGCCGGATCAAACGGAAAACCGCTTTGCTCATATCGGTCAGTTGTCAATTGGGGGCGCTCGTGAGCCAGGCTTCCCCCCGCCATGTTCAGTGGTTGAAAGCATACGGGTATTACGTGGGAATGGCTTTTCAGATGAAGGATGATGTATTGGATTTTATCGGGGATGAAGAGACATTGGGAAAACCGGCGGGAAATGATTTGCGGCAGGGAAACGTGACCTTGCCGGTGATCTACGCGTTATACCAAGGCGATGAAGATGCGCGGGAATCCATTCGTTCTTATTTGCGCTCGCAAGGGGAAATGGTCTCCCTCTCCCAGGTGTTGGATCAGGTCAGAAAAAGCGGGGGCATCGAATATACCTTGGATTTGTCCAAACGCTACATGAATAAAGCGATGCACTGTTTAAAGCAATTACCGGCTTCCACCGAACGGGAATCCCTCCGGCTGATTGCGGAATTCATTGTTGAACGGTCTTATTGACGGGATGGTTGCGTTTACAATTTAAACTTGTTAAAATTTTTCATGACGCTTTTTTCTTTTTGTTTATACATAAAGGTGGAGGATGAACCAAATGGAAAAAACATTTATCATGGTAAAGCCGGATGGTGTGCAACGCGGATTGATCGGAGAAATCGTGTCCCGTTTTGAGAGGAAAGGTTACCAACTGGTGGGTGCCAAGTTGATGACCGTATCCCGCGAGCTTGCGGAGCAGCATTATATCGAGCATAAAGAGAAGCCCTTCTTTGACGAGTTGGTGGACTTCATTACTTCCGGACCGGTCTTTGCGATGGTTTGGCAAGGAAACGGCATTATTGCGGCAGCCCGCCAAATGATGGGGAAAACCAATCCTTCCGAAGCGTTGCCGGGAACGATCCGGGGCGATTATGGCGTCAATGTGGCGATGAACATCGTTCACGGTTCCGATTCGCCGGAAAGCGCCGAGCGGGAAATTGCACTGTGGTTTGATGAGGAAGATTTCAATCATTATGAGAAAACTATCAATCGTTGGATCTGAAAACCGGTTTGATAAGGCATAGCGAAAAGCTATGCCTTGATTTTTTTCGGAGCCGGCGGGTTGAAAATGGCCGCGGCCATCCTTCAAACCGGTTTTGAAAAGGGTTTTATCTGGAATTGGCTCTCCCCAGTTTGGTTGATCTGTGTTATGATTACTATCAAATTTTTTCATTGAGATGAGAGGGAGATGAGCATGAGGTATCTGACAGCAGGAGAGTCACACGGTCCGCAATTAACAGTGATCATTGAAGGATTGCCCAGCCAGCTTTCCTTGGATAAAGAGAAAATTGACCGCGAATTGGCCCGTCGTCAAAAAGGGTATGGACGCGGCCGACGCATGCAGATTGAAAAGGACCAAGTGAAAATTTTGTCCGGTGTCCGGTTCGGGAAGACAACAGGAGCACCCGTCACCCTTGTGATTGAAAACCGGGATTTTAACCATTGGAAAAAAGTGATGAGTGTGGATCCGATTCCGGAAGAAGCAGAGAAACGGAAAATTTCCCGCCCGCGTCCGGGGCATGCCGATTTGAATGGAGCTATCAAGTATCAACACCGGGATATGCGTGATGTTTTGGAACGGTCCAGCGCCAGGGAAACCGCAGCCCGTGTCGCTGCAGGAGCGGTGGCCCGTTTGATTCTGGAAGAATGCGGAATCCGC
Organism: Thermoactinomyces intermedius; assembly: GCF_013912365.1. Taxonomy (NCBI): domain Bacteria; kingdom Bacillati; phylum Bacillota; class Bacilli; order Caryophanales; family Thermoactinomycetaceae; genus Thermoactinomyces; species Thermoactinomyces intermedius. The sequence continues at coordinate 26,263 of NZ_JACETT010000009.1, read as the reverse complement.
ATTGCCGGCCACGTGATCCGCATTGGCGATGTCGTTGCGGAGCCGGTGGAATTGTCCTTTGAGGAGATGGTGGAACGTGCCGAATTGTCCCCTGTGCGTTGTCTCGATCAAAACGCTGAGGAAAAAATGATGGCCCTCATCGATCAAGCGAAAAAAGAGGGAGATTCCCTGGGAGGCGTCGTGGAGACCATTGTGCAAGGGGTTCCGGTCGGATTGGGAAGCCATGTTCATTGGGACCGCAAACTGGATGCCAATATTGCGCGTGCGGTGGTCAGCATCAATGCCTTCAAAGGAGTCGAATTTGGAATCGGTTTTGAGGCCGCCAAGCGGAAGGGATCCGAAGTTCATGACGAAATTTTGTGGTCAAAAGAACGCGGATTTTACCGCCGGACCAATCGGTTGGGCGGATTCGAAGGCGGAATGACCACCGGCGAGCCCATCATTGTCAGAGGCGTCATGAAGCCCATTCCCACCTTGTACAAACCTCTCCAAAGTGTTGATATTGAGACAAAAGAACCATTTCAGGCAAGCATCGAACGTTCCGACAGCTGTGCGGTTCCGGCAGCCAGCGTGGTGATGGAAAATGTGGTGGCTTGGGAAGTGGCACAAGCGCTCTTGGGCAAATTTTCGGGAGACACCATGGATGAGGTGAAACGACAATTGAAGCAGTATCAGGAAAGCGTGTTGAGTTTCTGATGAAAACATTGACGGTGCAGGGAAAAGAACGGTCTTACCCGATTTACATCGGAAACGGTCTGTTGGAAAAAGTGCCATCGTTTTTAAAGCAACACCACATTGAAACGGATTGCAAACTGATGATTGTCACGGACACCCACGTGGCTCCGCTTTATGCCGGCAAATTGCGCGACGCGTTGGAGCAAGCCGGATTTCAGGCTGGGATCTCTGTCGTCGAAGCGGGGGAGAAAAGCAAGAGCTTGCAAATGCTGGAACATTTGACGGGGGAATGTTTGAAATTTGGCCTGGATCGCCGCAGTGTGATTTTGGCCTTGGGCGGAGGTGTGGTAGGTGATCTGGCCGGTTTTTTGGCGGCCAGTTACATGCGTGGGATTCCGTTCGTTCAAATTCCCACCACTTTATTGGCCCATGACAGCAGTGTCGGCGGCAAAGTGGCCGTGAACCATCCCATGGGCAAAAATTATATCGGCGCTTTTCATCAGCCGTTGATGGTTGTCTTTGATGTGGCCTGTTTAAAGACACTGCCGGCGAGAGAATGGCGGTCCGGAATGGCGGAAGTGATCAAACACGGCCTGATCCGGGATGCTTCCTTCGTCGAATGGTTGGATGAACATCGTGAATCGCTGGATGCACGGGACCATGATGCCATGATGGAATCCGTTTACCGGGGTTGTCAGATCAAGGCGGATGTGGTGTCCCAAGATGAAAGGGAAACCGGCCTTCGCGCCATTTTGAATTATGGGCACACCATTGGCCATGCCTTGGAGGCGGTGTCCGGATATCAGGTTTACACCCATGGAGAGGCGATTTCCATCGGAATGAACGGGGCCGCGCAATTAAGCGAACGGTTGTTGGGAACAAACCGGGAGGTGATCCGGGAAACCGGACGGATTCTGAAATCGTTCGGACTGCCCGTTGTTTGCACCGATTCATGGCCGGTTGCGTCCCTGATCGGGATCATGAAGCGGGACAAAAAAGCGCAACAAGGAAAATATGTGTTTGTTCTGGCCCGGGATATCGGCAACGTGGAGATTGTACGGGATGTGCCGGAGGAAGAAATCAAACGGGTCTTGCAGCGATTGTTGCCGGACCGGGAAATGAAACCCTGATTTCGGGTTGACAATTTTTTGCCTCTTCGATAAAGTAATAATCATAGAATGAGTAGCATAGTTATTCAGATGAGCTGAGTTGAGCAGAGAATGGAGATAGCGGAGCAGAGTGGAGGCTGAATGATACATGAAAAAACAGCCAAAGCAATGCTTGCTTTGGTTTTTATATTTTCCTCTGCAATCCCCGCTTTTCCCTTCTCTCAAAACCCATTTTTGAGGAGGGATTTTTTTGATTTACCCCACACGAGAAACGGCTTTGTCACTGAGCAAAAAATACCGCTTGATTCCGCTTTGCAAAAGAGTGCTGGCTGATACCGAAACCCCCATCCGCTTGTATGCCCGGGTGAAGGATCAACCCAATTCCTTTTTGCTGGAAAGTGTCGAAGAGAGTGAGCACCGGTCCCGGTATTCCTTTATCGGATATGACCCGTTTTTGACGGTCAAAGGAAAAGGAACCGAAATCACGACGACAAAGCGGAATGGCGAAAGCGAAACAACAGTGACATCTTCCCCGTTTGATTTTTTAAAATCCATGTTGGAACAGTATAAAACCCCGGTTTATAAAGATTTTCCTTCATTTTTGGGAGGAGCGGTCGGCTACACCGGTTACGATGCCGTCCGGTTTATTGAGCCCGACCGGAAGGTGACCAAAGGGACTTCTGATCAAAACGACCTCCATTATTTGTTCGTGGACCGGTTGCTGGTGTTTGACCATCTGAAAGATGAAGTCATCTTTGTTTCCCATCTGAAGGTTTTCCCCGGGATGTCCGCTCAGGAAATAAAAGAGGCCTATGATCAGGAGGCAGACCGGCTGGAGAAATGGTCATCGGAGTTTTTGAAGAAGCCAGGTCCCGTTCCTTCATTATCTTTTGAAGAAAGGGAAGTTTCCGAACTGGATATTAAACCGGACGTCAGCAAAGACGAATTTATGCAAATGGTGAAACAAACCAAGGAATACATTCAAAACGGCGAAGTTTTGCAAGTGGTCCTGGCCCGTTCGCTGACGGTGGAGACGGCACCTCCGCCCTTCGATGTATACCGGGCGTTAAGGGTTTTGAATCCTTCCCCTTACATGTATTATTTGAACCTCGGGGATGAGAAGGTCGTCGGGACTTCGCCGGAAGTGTTGGTGCGTGTCACCGGGTCCACCGCGGAAACCTGCCCCATTGCCGGAACCAGACCGCGCGGAAAAGACGAACAGGAAGATCAGGAATTGATGGATGATTTGTTGCAGGACCAAAAAGAACGCGACGAACATGTGATGTTGGTGGATCTGGGCCGGGAAGACATCGGGCGCGTTGCCAAAGTGGGAACGGTGAAAGTGCCGGATTATATGAAAATCGAAAAATATTCCCATGTCATGCATCTGGTTTCCCGGATCCAAGGGGAATTGAAAGAAGGAAAGAAACCCATGGATGCTTTGATCGCTTGTTTCCCGGCGGGAACCTTGTCCGGAGCGCCCAGGGTGCGGGCGATGGAAATCATCGCCGATCTGGAGGCGTCTCCCCGGGGCATTTACGGGGGAGCACTCGGTTATTTCAGCTTCAGTGGGGATATGGACCAATGCATTACCATCCGGACCATTGTGTTCCGTGACGGAAAAGCACAGGTTCAATCCGGTGCGGGCATTGTTGCTGCATCGGATCCGGAAAGGGAATATTTCGAGACCTTGCATAAAGCCAAGGGGATGCTCAAAGCATTGGCAATGGTCCGGCCGGAAAAGGCAAGGAGTTCGGTGGGATGAAGCCGTTTCTGAAAAAAGTGGTGGAAGGCGAACCTCTCAGCCGCAGCGAAGCAAAGCAAGCGATAGAAGCGATGATCAACGGAAACGTGCCACAGGCGCAAATCGCCAGTTTTTTGACTGCGCTGCGGATGAAAGGGGAAACGGTGGAAGAACTGATCGGCTTTGTCGAAGGCATCCATTCGCAAACCATTCCCGTCCGGAACCCGTTTGAAGAAGCGGTGGATACTTGCGGAACCGGCGGGGACGGACAAAAAACATTTAACATTTCAACAGCGGCATCCATCGTTGCATCTGCGGCGGGGGTGCCCGTCATCAAACACGGAAACCGCGCGGTATCGGGCAAAAGCGGGAGTGCCGATGTCTTGGAGGCCTTAAAGATGAATATCCGCCTGAATGCCGATGAAGCAGTAAAAATGCTTGAAAAGACAGGGCTTTGTTTTTTATTCGCCCCATTGTTTCATCCGGCGGTCAAAAAGGTGATGTCCATCCGCAAAGAGCTCGGGTTTCGCACCTGTTTCAATTTGATGGGGCCCCTGTTGAATCCGGCGCGGGTGAAAGTGCAATTGTTGGGCGTTTATGATGCCGGCTTAACCGGGAAGGTGGCGCATGTATTGAATCACTTGGGCGTCAAAAGAGCGCTGGTGGTGTCGGGGCTGGACGGCTTGGATGAGATGACGGTGACGGATGCGACCCGCATCAGTGAATTGGAGAACGGAGAGGTGAAAACTTACGAGGTCACTCCGGAGTCCCTCGGAGTGACCCGTTGGCATGCAGCCGGGCTCCGGGGCGGAACCGCAAAAGAAAATGCCCGGATCATGAAAGAAGTTTTTGCGGGCAAGGAGGGGGCTCCTGCCGATATCGTCAGCATCAATGCCGGGGCGGTCCTCTATCTTGCGGGGAAAGCCGGATCATTGAAAGAAGGAACGGAGCAGGCGAAACGGATCATTCAATCAGGACGTGCCCGGGAGCAGCTGAACAAAGTGGTTCAAGCTTCGAAGGAGGTTACCTATGTTTCTTGAAAAAATCGCAGACACCAAAGCAAAAGAAATCAGAGCCCTTCACGAGCAAATTTCTTCGCATGACCGGAAGCGTGCCAAACGCCTTCCGCAGGGGTTGTCTTTAAAAAAGAAGTTGTCCGGGACGGAGGCGGCCATTATTGCCGAGGTGAAATCCGCCTCTCCGTCCAAAGGGGTAATCTCAGAAAAGTTGGATCCGGTGAAGGTGGCCAAGGGATATGAGCTTGGCGGGGCGGCAGCCGTGTCAGTGTTGACGGATACCGTTTATTTTCACGGCAAACCGGAATATTTGACACAGGTGAAACAAAATGTCGGCTTGCCCGTGCTTCGCAAAGATTTCATCATGGATGAATTGCAGGTGTATGAAAGCAAGCTGTTGGGAGCCGACATCATTTTACTCATTGCCGCTTTACTGGATGAAGAGCGGTTAAAACGGTTCACCTGCACGGCTCATGAGCTGGGGATGGAAGTTCTGGTTGAAATCCATGAAGAAGACGAAATTCCTCCGGCGCTTTCGTGCGACCCGGATGTGATCGGAATCAATAACCGGAACTTGCATACCTTTCAAACCGATATCTCCCATACTGAGAAGCTGAGACCGCTCATTCCCCCGGGACGCCCTGTGATCGGGGAGAGCGGTGTTCTCTCTTTGGAAGATGCAAAACGGATGCACAAAGCCGGGGTGCAAGGGTTGCTCGTCGGGGAATACCTGATGCGTCAGGAAGATCCGGAACGGGCCGTTCGTGAATTGCGAGAGGGTTTAAGAAGATGAAAAAGCCTTTTATCAAGTTCTGCGGTTTTCAAAGAGCCCGGGATGTGCAAACAGCCAGCCGGTTGCCGGTGGATGCTTTGGGATTTGTGCTGGTTCCCGGCCGGAGAAGATCCGTGCCCCGCAGCCGTTTGCCGGAATTGGTCCGGCATCTGTCTAAAGGGCAGGCGGCCATCGGGGTTTTACAAAATCCTTCTTGGGATGAAGTGAAAAGTTGGTTGGAAACCGCGCTTCTGTCCGGTATTCAACTGCATGGAGAAGAGCCTGTTGAGTTGCTCCAAAAAATCAAGTCGGCCCGCCCCGGCCTTCATCTTACCAAAGTGTTTCATATGCAAGACTCTTTGCCGGAACCGGGGAAGCTGGAAGCGTATCAGCCGTGGGCCGATGCGATTTTGCTCGACACCGCAGCCGGAAACATAAAAGGCGGAACCGGAAAACGGTTTGATTGGCGTTTGATCCCGGCCTGGAAGGAGGCATGCCACCAATTGAATCTGCCCTGTTGGGTTGCCGGGGGATTGGACGAAAACAATGTGACGGAGTTGATCACCCGCTACCGGCCCGACGGAATTGACGTGTCCGGCGGAATAGAAATCGATCAACACAAAGACAGCGCAAAAATGCGCCTTTTTTTGGAAAGGGTGAAAAAAGCTTATGCCACTTCTTCATAAAAAAGCCGCGTCTTGGAGATACGGGGAATTCGGGGGGCGTTACGTTCCCGAAACCACCATGAATGCCCTGATCGAACTGGAAGCCGGATTTGAAGAGGCGATGAAGGATCCTTCCTTTAAAGAAGAGTTAAACCATTGGTTGGAACATTATTCGGGACGCCCGACCGCATTGACTTATGCAAAAAGGCTCACCGAATATGCCGGAGGGGCCAAAATTTATTTGAAACGGGAGGATTTGAACCATACCGGTGCCCATAAGATCAACAATGCTTTGGGGCAGGCGCTTTTGGCCAAGCGGATGGGGAAAACCAAATTGATTGCCGAGACCGGAGCCGGTCAGCACGGGGTGGCCACGGCAACGGTTGCTGCTCTTTTGGGGCTGGAATGTGAAGTGTTTATGGGAGAAGAAGATATCAAACGGCAACAGTTGAATGTTTTTCGGATGGAACTGTTGGGGGCGAAAGTGCAACCGGTTTGCTCCGGTACCCGCACATTAAAAGATGCCACCAATGAAGCACTCCGGCGTTGGGTGGCGGAAGTGGATCATGCCTTCTATCTGATCGGTTCGGCCGTGGGACCCCATCCTTATCCGTTGATTGTCAAAACGTTTCAACGGGTGATCGGTGATGAGACAAGGATCCAAATCTTAAACCGGGAAGGACGACTTCCGACGGATGTGGTGGCTTGTGTCGGGGGAGGAAGCAATGCAATCGGCATGTTTTCCGGGTTTCTGGATGAGGAAGAGGTGCACCTTCACGGGGTGGAAGCCGCGGGAAAAGGCTTGTCCACCGGATTGCATGCCGCTTCGCTCAGCAAAGGGGAGACCGGCGTCTTGCACGGCATGTACAGTTATTTCTTGCAGGATGAACACGGCCAGGTGTTGCCCGCCCATTCTATTTCAGCCGGATTGGATTACCCCGGGGTCGGACCCGAGCATGCGTACCTGCACAAGACCGGCCAGGTGCGATATACTTCGGTGACCGACCAGGAAGCATTGGAAGCGGTGAAAATCCTTTGCCGGACGGAAGGGATTTTGCCGGCGTTGGAGTCGGCGCATGCCATTTGGGAAGGGATCCGGTTGGCCAAACAACGGGATTTTCGGGATTTGATTGTGATTTGTTTATCAGGCCGCGGGGATAAGGATGTGGAGACGATCCGCCGGGCGTTAAGAGGTGAACCGTAATGAACCGTTTGCAACAAACCTTGGCTCAAAAAGAGAACCATTTCATTCCCTTCATCATGTGTGGCGATCCGGATATGGAAGTGACAGAAAGCCTCATCCGGTTGCTGGAAGAGGAAGGGGTTTCGGCCGTTGAACTGGGGGTTCCATTTTCGGATCCGATGGCCGACGGTCCCGTCATTCAGGCCGCGGGGGAACGCGCTTTGAAAAATCAGGTGACCTTGGCCAAAGTGCTGCAATTGGGAAAAAAGATGCGAAAAAACGGCAGTGAAGTGCCTTTGATTTTGTTTACGTATGCCAATCCCGTGTACCGGTTCGGCATGGAAAAACTGGTGGAGGAAGCGGTCGCTCACGGCTTTGACGGGTTGATTGTCCCGGATTTGCCTTTTGAAGAAAGCGAAGAATTACGCTATTTGGGAAAAAAACGCGGCTTGTGCGTGATCCCCCTGGTGGCGCCGACATCCCAAGACCGGGTGAAAGAAATCGTTTCAAAAGCCCAAGGGTTTGTTTACTGCGTCTCTTCACTGGGAACGACCGGGATGCGGGATCAATTCGCCGGACAAACCAGTCATTTTTTGGATACGGTGCGGAAATTCAGTCCCGTTCCCACGGCAGTGGGTTTTGGCATTTCCAATCGGGAACATGTCCGGCACTTTTTAAACCATACCGATGGCGTTGTGGTCGGAAGTGCGTTGGTCAAAAAAATCGAGGAACAATCGGACTTGTTGAAGGATCTGGGGAGAAGGGAAGACGGATTGAAGAACATCAGGGTGTTTGTCAGACAGTTAAAATCGGAGTAAGATAGAAATAAAAAATTGAAAGGGAATGGGCATGAAACCAAAAGCAACCGTTCAAGGACTACCAGTCTATCAACCTGGCAAAACACTTGCAGAGGTAAAAGAGGAGTACGGGATCCACGATGTGATCAAGTTGGCCTCGAATGAAAATCCTTTCGGCTGTTCACCAAAGGTTTGGGAAGCTTTGGGAGAGATGAAAGGGGAGTTCCATCTCTATCCGGAAGGGAATGCTCCCAAACTGCGTGAAAAATTGGAGGAGTACTTGGAAACCGACCCGCGACGTATCATCTTCGGAAACGGATCGGATGAATTGATTCAGATGATCGGCCGCACCTATCTGGAACCGGGGACGGAATCGGTGATGGCCGACCTCACTTTCCCACGGTATGAAACCGCGGTGCGGATTGAAGGAGCCCGGCCGGTGAAGGTGCCTTTAAAAGACGGCGTGCATGACTTGGAAGCCATGCTGGAGGCGGTGACGGACCGGACGAGGGTGATCTGGATCTGCAATCCGAACAATCCGACCGGAACGATTGTAACCCGGCAAGAGTTGACATGGTTCTTGGATCAGCTGCCGGATCACGTCTTGGTGGTGTTGGACGAAGCGTATTATGAATATGTCACGGACCCGGATTATCCTGATTCCTTGTCTTTTTTGGATTATAATCCGCAAATCATTGTTTTGCGCACTTTTTCCAAAATCTTTGGTTTGGCCGCTTTCCGGGCCGGATACGGGGTTGCCCATCCGGATGTGGTGCGCGAGTTGAACCGGGTCCGTGAACCGTTCAACCTGAACCGGCTTGCGCAAGCAGCGGCACTGGCGGCGTTGGAGGATGAAGCATTTATTTTTTATTGCCGGAACCAAAACCGGTTGGGAATCAAACAGATCACGGAAAAATTGGATGAATGGAACCTTCATTATTACCCGGCCCATGGAAACTTTATCCTGATGGATACCACCATGCCGGCCGATGAGGCGTTTCAGGGATTGCTTCGTCAAGGAGTGATTGTCCGGTCCGGGGAGGCACTGGGCTTCCCGACTTACATCCGTGTCACGGTTGGAAACAAAGAGCAAAATGACCGGTTTTTAAAAGCGTTGGAGCAACTTTTGGAAATGAAAGGATAGAATCTCCCGATGCCTGAAAAAATTGCGATTCTGGGAATTGGATTAATCGGCGGATCTTTGGCGCTGGGATTGAAAGAACGGACCGATGCCGTGGTGGTCGGATATGACCGTTCGGAAAAAGACTTGCGGTATGCGATGGCAATCGGTGCCGTGGATGATTGGACAACTTCCCTCCCGCGGGCGGTCAGCGATGCCGACATGATTGTCATCGCCTTGCCTGTGGGCCAAATCAAGCAAATGATTGAGACATTGGCCAAACTCCCCCTCAAGCCGTCATGCATTGTGACCGATGTGGGGAGCACCAAATCGGAGATCATGGAAGCAAGCCGCAAATTAAAAGAAAAAGGGATCGTTTTTATCGGCGGGCACCCCATGGCCGGATCGCACCAGTCAGGCATTCAGGCGGCCCGGTCTTTGTTGTTTGAAAATGCTTACTATGTTTTGACTCCGGATCCGGAAGCTTCCCTTTGGGAGGTGCAAAAGGTCAGCCAGTTGTTGTATAAGGCGACCCGGGCCGAACTGGTGATCATGGATGCCGCGCATCATGACCGGATTGTGGGGGCGATCAGCCATTTGCCCCATATCATTGCGGCCGGATTGGTGAATGTGGTCGGCAATTATAATGAAGAAAATGAATGGTTTCATCGCTTGGCAGCAGGCGGATTTCGGGATTTGACCCGCATTGGTGCCAGTCATCCGGTCATGTGGCGGGATATTTTGCTTTCCAACCGGAAAGCACTGTTAAAGTTGATGGATGATTGGATCGCAAAAATGGTAGAAGTCCGCTCCGCCATCTCTGACGGGGAACAAGAGCAAATTGAAGCGTTTTTCAGCCGCTCCCGCCGGTTGAGGCAACAATTGCCGGATAAAAAGCGCCGGGGAATTCTGGAACCGCGGTATGAATGTCATGTGGATGTGCCGGACCAGCCGGGGGTGATCGGAAAGATTGCCACCTTGTTGGGAAACGAAAACATCAATATCAGCAATTTGGAAGTGATGGAAAACCGGGAAGAGATTCCCGGTGTCTTAAAAATTGCCTTTAAAAAAGAAAAAGATTATCTGGCCGCCATCTCTGTCTTGCGCAGGGAAGGACTGGAAGTATTCAGTGAGGACGAAAGCTGGGAGGAAAGCAAAGTATGATGGAAATATGGCAGTCGAAACCGTTTCAATTGACTTGCAAAGTCCCCGGTGACAAATCGATTTCCCACCGCTCCATCATGCTGGGGGCATTGGCTGAAGGGGTGACCGAAGTCGAGGGCTTTTTGCCCGGAAAGGATTGTTTGGGGACCCTGCAATGCTTTGAACAGATGGGAGTGGAAATTGAACGATTGTCCCCCACATCCGTGCGGATTCACGGCCGGGGGATCCACGGATTAAAAGAGCCGGTGGCCCCGCTGGATGTGGGAAACTCCGGCACGACCATCCGGTTGATGCTGGGAATATTGGCCGGAGCGCCGTTTTTTTCCACGGTGATCGGTGATGATTCCATCAGCCGCCGTCCCATGGACAGGGTGGTTCAACCGTTAAGAAAAATGGGAGCACGCATTGAAGGACGGGAAAACGGGCGTTACACCCCCCTTGCCGTAAAAGGAGGCCGTCTGCAGGGGATCACCTATCACAGTCCGGTGGCCAGCGCCCAAGTGAAGTCTTGTCTTTTGCTGGCTGGTTTAAGCGCGGAAGGGGTCACCACGGTGGCTGAGCCCTCTCTATCCCGTGACCATACCGAACGCATGCTGCCGGCGTTTGGAGCCGCATTGACGGCGAAAGATCATGTGGTTTCCATAGAAGGGGGACAATCGTTGCGCGGTACCAAAGTCCGGGTGCCGGGAGACATTTCTTCTGCCGCGTTCCTCCTTGCCGCCGCCCTGATGGTGCCGGGCAGCCAGGTGACGGTGGAAGACGTCGGTTTAAACCCGACAAGGACCGGAATCCTGGATGCTTTTAAACAAATGGGAGCCATGGTGGAAGTGGAAGAGACCGGAAGTTGGTGCAATGAACCGGTCGGCAGAGTGACTGTTCGCACTGGAGAGCTTCACGGAGTGACCATTGGCGGAGAAATGATTCCGCGCTTGATTGATGAAATTCCTGTTTTGGCCGTTGTTGCCACTCAGGCCAAAGGAACCACGGTCATTAAAGATGCCAAAGAATTAAAAGTGAAGGAATCAAACCGGATTGCCACCACGGTCAACGAGCTGAACAAGTTGGGGGCAAACATCAAAGAAACCGAAGACGGAATGGTGATCGAAGGCCCCGTGACCCTGCACGGCGGCACCACCACCAGCCACGGGGATCACCGGATCGGCATGTCGATGGCGGTCGCCGGGTTGGGAGCCAAAGAAACCGTCAAAGTATTGGATGTGGAATCCATCGATGTATCTTTCCCCGGATTTTTCCGTTACATCCAAAAAATGCAAGTAAGTCAAATCTGAAAATTAAAAAATGTTGTTGACCTTGTCCACTTCTGCCCGTATAATGGGAACTACAGTATGGTTTCTCTCCACTCCTATCCAATATTGTACGTCCTGTGCAACCCGCCCGATTTGATCGGGCGGTTCTTTTTTTTTCCTTGTAAACATAAAAGTGGGATGAGGTGGTTTCATGCGGACAAGAGTCGGTCGTTTTTGCCTTGAATTCTTAATCGTGATCGGATTGGTCATGGCATTGAAAATCTGGTTTTTTCCCTTGTTGATTTCATTTTGGTTTCCCGCCCGGTTGGTGGCGGATCATTTGATGGAGTGGACCGTGCTGATCATCGGTGTCATGATGATGTTTATTTATTTGGGGTTGGGCTCTTCCGCAAAACAATCCCATGGATTGTCGCTGTGGCAGGCAACGGCGGTGTTTTTGGGGCTTCATCTTTTGTTTTTCATTCAAACGGTGTCCGTGATTGATCAATTTTATTTATATTGGAAAGATTTGATCGGGGATTTATTGGCCTTGTTTTTTCCAAAACAAACCATTCATGATTGGCACTTGGTCATCATCAGTTTTATTCTTTTTCTTGCAGGCAGAGGAATTCAGGTGAAAGAGGAAAAACCGGAAGAACATAGTGGCAACCGGAAATCATCCATCCCGTTAAATGAGAAGAATCTTTGAAAACCAGGACGGCAAAGAGTCTATCTTTCTCCTGATTCGTCCAAAATAAAAATAACGAGTCTCCGAGGAGGAAGATGGACGGTGAACATGGCAGATTGGTTAACGTATACGGATATCGAACAATTGAAACGAATGAACCGGTACTACGGGTGTGAAAATCAAAATTCCTGTTCCAAATATGACCTGATCCGGTCGTTGTTGCAACGCATGAACCAAAAAAACCAGCTGGAGGAGCAAATCGCTTCCCTCGACAAACATGAATTTCGTTTTCTGCAGTTGATCATGTTGGATCCGAGCCTTCAATACTCCATGGAAGAACTCCTGGCCAAAGGAAGGGCGGCGTTGGACGGCGAAAAAGGCGAGCCGCGCCGGTTCATTGTGGATTCGTTGAAAAGAGGATGGATTTTTCCCGGCTATTCCCATCGTACGCAATCACTGTATCATGTGCCTTCCGATTTGCGGGAAAGAGTGAGTGAGATTTTGCTCAAGCCTTTCCGGATGAAAGGAAGTTACCGGGAGGACCCGCCGGCGGTTTATCGTGATGAGCAAGAGCAGTTGCTCCACGACTTGGACCATTTCCTCCTGTTCTTAAAAAAGGAAATCGTCCGGTTGACCTTGGACGGGGCGATCTATAAAAATCAGCAAAAGCAAATGTTTCAAACGTTTTATGTCCCGGAAGAACCGGTTTCCAAAAAAGGTCCCCGGTTTGGTTTCGGCCGTTGTTACCATCTGTATCCGGACCGTTTCTCACTATTGTATGATTATGCCTATTACAAAGGATATTTTATAGAGGATAAAGATGGATATTTGTGTTTAACGGAGAAAGGTTCGGGGAAATTAAATAATCAAGAGAAGCAAAAGATTGACCATGGAAAAGAATTGGTCCGGTTTTGGATACGTCTTTACCGGCGGGCAATTCCGCAGTTGCCGATGGTCATTCGTTTGATCGCATTGTTGGCTTATCCGGGATGGATCCGGACGGTTACGGTTTATCAGGCAACGGAATCTTGGCTCAACCCTTTTTATTACGAAACAAAAGAAAGCGTTTTCCAAAAAGTGTTGAAAATGATGGTGCATCTCGGCGTGTTGAAGATCGGCAGGGAAGGAGAGGAGCAATATATTTCCCTTACACCATCCGGAGTCAAGTGGTTATACGGGATTTCGGCCTTCAGGGAGCGTGCGATCGAGGAAGGGTTCCTCCAAAGGACATGAGGCAGGAATCAATGTCCATGGCGCCGAAAACATGTTGTATCCGGAAACGGTTTGTTTCCGGATTGCAGCCGGAATAGAATGAATTTTCCAAACGGCGCAAGAGTGGGGGAAATATGAAAAGCAACGTGTCTGTGGCAGAGAAAAAATCGTTCATTCATTGGTTCCTGGAAAATTACGATTTGCAGAAAAAAGAAGCGGCATGGTTACTCGGTTATTTGCATTCCAATGACCGGTTGCTTGAAAAAGTCCGTTTTGTGGATCATGTCCGCAACCTGCCCAAATCCATGATTATCTCATCCTGTTGCAGTAAAATGGTCCCGTTTCGTTTTACGAAATGTATACGGATGTGGAGACGGCTTTTGACGATATCCGGGCGTATCCCCATGAAGAGCTATATATCGGTTTGTATTTTAAAAAGCGTTTCTCGTGTTCCAAATTTACCGCGGTATTGGAGGTTTATTCCATGGAGAAACATGACTTGGTGCAAGACCATTTGCTGAGTCTGTTTGCGGAGATGCTTCTGGATCAGGCGGTAAAGGATTTTGAAAAAAAACGTTTGTACGAACAAATTGATGATGCTTTGGCCAAGCGAGATGTTGAAACATTTTTACAACTTAGCAAACAATGGAAGGAAATACTGGAGTCCAAATGATATATTCGTTATAATGCTCAGCAGGAGCTGGGCATTTTTTTTGGAAAGAAGGTTACAAAATGCGACTGGATCAAATCAATCAGGACGGTTGGAAAGAGGTGGCGGCCTTTGTGGACACCTTGTGCCTGCCGGTTGCCTCTGTCCGGATCGAGGAAAAAGAATTGGATATTAAAAACGGGAAAATGGTCCAATATTTTGCCGAAGAACTGGAAAAAACTTTAACAGGGCGGTTGTTGCTCTTGCCGTCCGTTTCATATACGGGACAAAACCCGGAGGTTTTTAAATCGTATTTTCATGAAATAATAAAAGATATCAGGCAATCCGGTTTTAACTATTTTGTCATCGTTTACGACGGGAGATTGAAAGCGTTGGTGGAAAAGAGTTACGGGGAAAATGAGCAAAACTTGTTGTTCCATGCCATGGAACTTTCACCGGAGACCACCCGGTCAGAAATGGAGGAAGAAAGCCGGAAACTTTATGAAAAAGTATTGGAACTCTGGCAACATCAATCTTAATGTTCAAGATTTTTGGGAACATTGTCCCTTAAAGTCTGAACGCTTCCTTGACTTTTATGGAAAGCTTTCGCTATCATGTATATGTCCTAGTAAAAGATGAAAGTGTCCTAGCATAGATTCCGGTCCGAGTGGACGGTAAGCCGGATAGAAGGAGGTCGGACAAAACGTGAGTAAGAAAGTTTCCCGCCGGCAATTTTTAACGTACACATTAGGTGGGACCGGTGCTTTCCTTGCTTCGGGAGTCCTTTTCCCGATGGTTCGGTTTGTTGCTGATCCGTTACTCAGAAAAGGAGAAGGCGGCGAATTCCACGATGTTGGTTTGAGCGTGGATGAAATTACCGATACACCAAAGGAAGTGCGCTTTACGGTTCATCGTAAAGATGGCTGGTACAACCCGCCTAAAGGGGAACAGATGACTGCCTGGGTGCTGAAGTTAAACGGTGAATTTGTGGCTTTGTCCCCCGTTTGCAAGCATTTGGGATGTACCGTAAACTGGAACAGCAACCCGCAGTTTAAAAACCAGTTCTTCTGTCCCTGCCACTTTGGCCGGTACACGAAGGATGGGACCAACGTCCCGGGTACTCCCCCATCAGCACCTCTTGATCGCTATGAAACGAAAGTGCAAGATGGAAAGTTATTGATTGGACCGCTAATCAAGAAGTAAATGGTTGCTGAAACGGAGGTGTAGCAAGTGCTGCGCGCCATTTATGATTGGGTGGATGAGCGGTTGGACATTACGCCGTTGTGGCGCGATGTTGCGGACCATGAGGTGCCGGAACACGTAAACCCGGCTCACCACTTTTCTGCTTTTATTTATTGCTTTGGTGGATTGACTTTTTTTGTCGTCGTTATTCAAATCCTATCCGGCATGTTTTTGGCAATGAGTTATGTTCCGGATATTGAAAACGCTCACCGGAGCGTCGATTACCTGCAAAATGAGGTTGCAATGGGTGTCATTGTGCGGGGCATGCATCACTGGGGTGCCAGCGTGGCGATCGTCATGCTTTTTTTACATACCCTGCGCGTGTTTTTCACAGGATCTTACAAACATCCGCGTGAATTTAACTGGATTATCGGAATGTTGATCTTTTTTGTCATGTTGGGCCTTGGATTTACGGGTTATTTGTTGCCGTGGGACAACAAAGCGTATTTTGCCACCAAAGTAGGGGTTGAAATCGCGGCTTCCGTGCCGGTGATCGGGCCTTACATCGCAACATTCCTGCAAGGGGGAGACATCGTAGGTGCTCAGACTCTTGCACGTTTTTATGCTCTGCATGTGTTCTTCCTCCCGGCTGCATTGCTTGCGCTGTTGGGTGCACACTTTATCCTGATTCGTCGTCAGGGCATATCCGGACCTCTATAAGGTCTGCGCGTGAGGAGGGATCCACTTTGGCACATAATCAAGAAGGAAACGACAAACAAGTCCACTATGTGGGAGACTCACGCGTTCGTGCTGACCGTCCGAAGTTATATCCGAAGGACTACGCTGAGTTTCCAGGAAAAACGGAAGCTTTTTTTCCGGACTTCCTTTTAAAAGAGTGGATGGTTGCAGTTGTCTTTTTGGTGGGTTTCATGACCTTGGTCATGTCGGAAGAACCCCCGCTCGGTGAGCTTGCCGACCCGACCAACACCAGCTTTTTGCCCGTTCCCGACTGGTACTTCTTGTTTTTGTACCAATTGCTGAAATACAAATGGGCCGCTGGAAAATTTGTGGTTGTGGGTACCGTGATCTTGCCGGGTATCGCATTTTTGGCATTGATGCTTGCCCCGTGGCTGGATCGCAGCAAGGAGCGCCGCCCTTTGAAACGTCCGGTGGCCACCGGGATTATGGTGACGACTTTGATTGCGATTTCGGCATTGACATGGGCAGCGGAATACGAGCATGAACAGCAATTGGAGTCTGCACCCGGCGAAGCACCTGAAAATACGGAAGTAGTGGCAAAAGACTCTCAAGGGTATCAAATTTATTCTGAAAATGCTTGTATCAAATGCCACGGCGAAAACCTGGAAGGGAAAAACGGACCGAGCTTGCTGGGCGTTGGAAACAAACTGTCAGCTGATCAAATCACCAAGATTGTTGAAGAAGGCCGGGGGGCAATGCCTGCCGGAATGTTCCAAGGAAGCCCTGCAGAGGAAAAAGTATTGGTTGAATGGTTGACAAAACAGACGCAAAAATAAGATGAAAAAACCTGGTTGCCTTGGCAACCAGGTTTTTGTTTCAAAGGAGGAAAATCAATGAGCTTCGCTGTCCTCAAACAGAAGTGGTTGTGGATCATGGAACAACGGTTTTTTTTGCAGGTTTTGTTGGTAATTAATTTGCTGGGATCCATTTACGGGTTTTATTGGTACAAAAATCAACTCCTTTGGACAGAGCCGAAATACTTAAATATATTTGTCCCCGACAGTCCCACCGCCAGTACTTTTTTCTGTTTCGTCCTGCTTTCTTATCTTTGTCATCGCAGAAGCCCGCTTTTGGAGGCGTTTGCTTCCATCACTTTGGTGAAATACGGCATATGGGCCGTGGTGATGATCATATGGGGAGGAATGTTGGATACGCGTCCTTTTATGGAGGCGTTGACCTGGCAACATTGGATGTTGATCGGCTCTCATCTGGGAATGGCTTTGCAGGCCGTTTTGTATGCTCCTTTTTATACATACCGGGTCCGGGAAATTTTGCTGGTCGGAGGTTGGACTTTGCTCAATGATGCGTTGGACTACGGGCTCGATATCCATCCGTGGCTGGCACCCCCGTTGGAGCCTTATGACCATTTGGTCGGTTATTTCACGCTGTTGTTAAGCTTGACGACATTGCTTTTCTTCGCCACCCTGTCCATGTTAAACAGTTCGCACCGAAAATGGAATTATCATCTGTGGTTTTCAGCCGGGAAATGACACCGGCTTTTTTGTTTGGGGACATAACCGGATGAGATGACAAATAAACTTGTACTATCGGAGGTGAACGGGAGGGAGTGGTTTTGAGATGGATCATCTGGACTTTGATGGTCGTGTTGTGGATCATCCCGGTGGAAAGGGTACAAGCCAATGAAGGCTTTTTTGATGAAAGCCAATCCTGGTCCGGGTTGGCCAATGAAGTGATGAAAAGCATCGAAGAGAAAAATTATTTATCGGCAAGGGAGAAGCTGGCCGCCTTGTCTCAACAGTTTTCCAAATCCAATTGGGTTGACAAACAATTAACGGTGCCCGCGATTCATATGTTATCGGGGGTGATCATGGATGTGGAGCGGAATTTGAATCAAATCCGGCCCAATCATGCCAAGATTCACCGTTCCGCGCTTCGCATGCAAATGGCTTTTGATGCCGTGTCTCATCCCCATCAGCCGATGTGGCATCAATATTACGGCGAGTTCAAACGGGATATCGGGCAGATCAAGAATGAAATCAAAGCGAAAAATGAAAAAGGTTACAGGCAACAAATCGATCAGTTTTATGAGCATTACCAGTTGATCCGTCCGGCGGTCATGATCAGTAAAAGCGAAACAACGGTACAAAAACTGGACTCATTGATGACATGGATCCGGAAGACCAATGATTGGGCCGAACGCGAGCGGGGAATCCGGCAATGGGAAAGGCTCTTGAACCCGTTGTTTTTCGGTTCCGAAAAAGATGTTTTGTCCATGGTGTCCCCTTGGGATGAAAAAGAAGGGTTATTAAAAATCGGGGGATGGATCTCCGGGTTGATTGCCGGTGTTTTGGCTTATGTCAGTTGGCGGAGATATCCGCGCAAGCAGCGTGAGATGGCAGAATAAAAAAATGGACAAGTCAGGCATGTTTTGCGGGCCGGATATATGAAAGACGCTTGGGAAAAACGCAAGTTTTCCAGAGTGGAAATGCAATGTAATAAAACATGGATGTCAACATCAAGATTGATCAAAAGAGCTGCCTTCACAACCGGGCAGCTCTTTTGATTAGGGGAATGGAATCATGGTTTTGGGCGCTTCTTATTTTTATTCGAAGAAAGCAACCAATTTTTTGTCAAAAAGGAAGATGTCAACATGATGGGATTCAGTGACGTCGAAAAGAGGAGAGACAAAAACTCAGTCGATTATAATTTAAACAAGTTTGCAACACAAACAAACTCTTTCAAAAATCGGTAAACAGGAGCACATCGGCAAGGCAACACTCTGGAATGCCCGCAAAACATTATATTTGGGATATGCCCCGGTCATGACCATCCGGCCCTGCATAATAAAAAAGAACCGGCTCCCCTTTTTCCAAGGGATTTCCGGTTCAGGTCCGGTGCTGGTCGCTGTAAGCGATCGTTTTTTCATAACTGAATCCTTCTCCCAACACATCCCTTGCGTCATTTACAACGACAAAAGCCAGCGGATCGATTTGATGGACGATTTGTTTCAGTTTGGGCAGTTCGTTGCGGCCGACCACCACATACAACACTTCCCGCGTTTTCCCGGTGTATCCGCCGCGTCCGGTCAAAATGGTGACGCCGCGATTCATCTTTTTGACAATGGTGCCGGCCAATTCCTGAGGGCGGTTGGATACGATGGTGACGGCTTTGGATGCGTTCAATCCTTCGATGACGAAGTCGATGACCCGTGCGCTGATAAACACCGAAACCAACGTGTACATGGCCATGTCCAGTCCGATGATAAAGACGGACGAGAGAATGACGCCGAAATCAAACATCAACATGGTGCGGCCGATGCTCCAACCATAAAATTTGTTGACAAGCCGGGCGATGATATCCACGCCGCCGGTCGTCCCTCCGGTCCGGAAGATGAGCCCCAGGCCGATTCCTACCAACACTCCGGTATACAAGGTGCACAATAAGGTGTCTTCCGGCGGGGGGCCGAACCACGTGACGATGTTTTTGGTGATTTCCAAGAAAAAAGAGGAAGAGGCGATCCCGAGGATCGTATAGATAAAGGATTGTTTTCCAAATACTTTGTATCCGACAAAGAGAAGCGGTATATTTAAAAGCAGGATCACCAGACCGGGCGAAAAGCCAAACAAATAGAACAGAAGCAGGCTGATCCCGGTAAATCCTCCTTCAGCCAAATTGCTGGGGATGGCAAAATAGTTGATCCCCATGGCAAAAATCAGTGAACCGGTTAAAAGGATCACGATCTTGGAAATATGTAAAAGAATTTTGTTTTTTTTCATTTGGATTCTCCTTGTCAAAGGATCATTTCCGATATATTATACATGCCCTGATTTCCAGGTTCAATGCTTGAAAAAGATCGGTATAATGAAGGAGATTGAGTTTGTTCCGTATTTTACGTTAACATGAGAATGGAGCAGGAGGGTGAAGCGATGGCAGGAAAAACGATCAGTGACCTCCAAAAAGAGGTTGATCAATATATCGGTCAGTTTAAGGAAGGATATTTTCATCCGTTATCCATGCTGGCCCGCCTCACGGAAGAAGTGGGGGAGCTGGCGCGGGAAGTGAATCACCGCTACGGCGAAAAACCCAAAAAGCCGGATGAAGAAGAAAATTCGATTGAAAATGAGTTGGGGGATCTTTTGTTTATCATTACTTGCTTTGCCAACTCGTTGGACATCGATTTGGAAGAGGCTTACCAAAAAGTAATGGATAAATACCAAACGCGGGATGCCAACCGTTGGACGCGGATTGAAGACAAATAAAAACACCAAGGGAGAAGAGGAGACGAAACATCATGAAGATTCGAGTCATCGTAGCCGGAGCAAGCGGAAGAATGGGACAGGAAGTTGTGAAGATGTTAACAAAAACCGAAGATCTGGAACTGGTCGGAGCCACATCCCGGACCCACGCGGGGAAGGATGTCGGAGAAGTGGTTGGAATCGGGCCGTTGGGGGTCTCTTTTGTTTCTTCCACACTTGAAGCTCTCAGTAAAACCCGGGCGGATGTCTTGGTGGACTTTACGACACCGGAAGTGGTGAAAGAAAATATGGAACTCGCCATGGAAGCGGGCGTTCGTCCGGTGGTGGGAACCAGCGGATTGTCTGAATCGGATATCCAATCCCTCCGGGAAATGAGTGAACAAACCGGGGTGGGTGCGATCATTGCCCCTAATTTCGCCATTGGTGCCGTATTGATGATGGTCTTTGCACAAAAAGCGGCGAAATATTTACCCCATGTGGAAATCGTGGAGTCTCATCATGACCGGAAACTGGATGCTCCCTCGGGAACGGCGGTCAAAACAGCTGAGATGATTCAGAGAAGCCGGGGAGAGTTAAAACAAGGGCATCCGGAAGAAAAAGAGTTGCTCGAAGGGGCCCGGGGCGCTTATGTCGGCGGTTTCCGGATTCACAGTGTCCGGTTGCCCGGATTGGTCGCCCACCAGGAAGTGATGTTTGGCGGCGACGGGCAATTGCTGACGGTACGGCATGACTCTTTCCATCGGGAATCGTTCATGCCGGGTGTGAAATTGGCGATTGAAAAAGTTATGACGTTGGACAAGCTGGTTTACGGTTTGGAAAATATTTTGGATTTGTGATCAAAGGAGATGGAACCGTGCCTCACCCGATGAATCATTTTCCGATCTTGGATGGATTTACTCCGCTTGAACCGTTGCCTCGTCTCGCCGAACACCTGGGGATGAAAAGTTTATGGATCAAACGGGATGATTTGACGGGGTTGATGTTTGGGGGAAATAAACTCAGGAAATTGGAGTATTTGATCGGGGATGCCTTGTCCAAAGGATGTGATCTGGTGATCACCGGAGGCAGCCCCCAGTCCAACCATGCCCGATTGACGGCTGCGGTTGCCAATAAGGCCGGCATGGAAACCTGGTTATGTTTTGCCGGTCGCCATATGGGGATGCGGCAAGGAAACTTGCTGCTGAATCATATTATGGGAGCGACCATGTTCACTACCGGGGTATATGGATCAAACAATTTGTATCAGGCGATGAAAGAGAAAGCGGCCGAAGCCGAAAAAGAAGGAAAAAAACCTTACACCATTCCAGTCGGCGGATCGACCCCGATCGGGGATTACGGCTACCTTCGCGCATGGAAAGAGCTGGAGGAACAGCGGGAAATGAAACAGATTCCCCCGTTTGATGAAATTTATGTGGCAGCCGGTTCCGGCGGGACGATTGCCGGATTGCTGGCCGGGATTCATTTATATCCGCAAAAAACGAATTTGATGGGTATCAGCGTTTGGGAATCGAAAGAGACTTTATATCAGGAGATTCAGGATTTCACTTCTCAATTGTTGTCATGGTTGGGACACGACCAGGCGGTTTCCATGGATGCTTTGCAATTGTTTGATCAATTCATCGGAAAAAAATACGGGGTTCCGTCTGAAGCCGGCAATGAAGCCATTCGTCTGCTGGCGCGTTTGGAAGGTATCATGGTCGATCCGGTATATACGGGAAAAGCCCTGTCGGGATTGATTGACCGGGCCCGGAAAGGGCTGTTAAAGGATAAACACGTGTTATTTTGGCACACCGGCGGAACCCCGGCTGTCTTTACCCACGCTTCTTCCCTTTCACAGGATGAAGCGTGAATTCAAGCCCCATACCAAGCAAGGAACTTACAAAAAATGAAACAGGAAAAGAGGGTGTGAAGTGGGTACAACCGTTGATATTTTAGCTTTCGGCGCTCATCCTGATGACATTGAAATCGGGGCGGGCGCCTTGGTGGCAAAACATACAAAAAAAGGCTATTCTGTTGCTTTTTGTAATTTGACGGATGCCGAGCTTTCCTCCAACGGGACGGTGGAGCTTCGCAAACAAGAAGCGAAGCAGGCCGAGGAGATCCTGGGGGTGGAACAAAGCATTTATCTGGGCTTCCCGGACCGGGGGTTGACCGGCAGCAAGGAACAATTGTTAAAAATGACGCAGGTGATCCGCAAGCTCCGTCCCCGTGTGGTGCTCGCCCCCTACTGGAAAGACCGGCATCCGGATCACGTTCAGTGCAGTAAAATGGTCAAAGAAGCCGTGTTTGACGCGGCCATCCGGAAAAAAGAAACACCTGGCGGTGAAGAAGCCCATCGTGTGGAGCAAGTTTATTATTATTTTATTAATCACATGGGTGAAGCAGATGTGATTGTGGATGTTTCGGATGTTTACGAGTTAAAAAAGAAAGCTTTGCTTGCCTACCGCAGCCAGTTTTCCCAAGGGGAAGGACAGGTGGAAACCCCGCTGAATCAGCCCGCATATTTGGCCATGATTCAAGGTCGGGATCAGTTATGGGGGCAACAAATCGGTGTATGCTATGGGGAAGGATTGGTGAGTCCCCATCCGGTAAAAAAAGAGTTTCTTTGAAGATGAAGGAGGATTTGGATGCGAATCGGGATTACTTGTTATCCGTCACACGGAGGATCCGGCGTGGTAGCCACCGAACTGGGGAAACTGTTGGCCGAAAAAGGGCATGATATTCACTTTATTACATATGACATGCCTTTCCGGTTGGGAAACTTTCACCAAAATATCCGGTATCACGGGGTTGAGGCCAACCGGTATGCGGTTTTTAAGTATCCGCCTTATGATTTGTCGCTCGCCAGCCGGATGGCACAAGTTGCAAAAACATACGATTTGGACTTGCTTCATGTCCATTATGCCGTCCCGCATGCCATTGCCGCCGTGTTGGCCAAACAAATGGTGGGGGAACATTTGAAAGTTGTCACCACCCTCCACGGAACCGACATCACCGTGTTGGGGGAAGATCCATCACTGAGAGACATTATTTGTTTCGGGATCCGGCAGAGTGATGCGGTGACGGCGGTATCGGAGGATCTTGCCAAGCAAACGAAAGCCCTTTTTTGTCAGGATCATGAAAAAAAGATTGATTGCATCTACAATTTTGTGGATACAAGGGTGTATTATCCGCGGGATGTTTCCGACCTGCGGAAAAAGTATGTGGATGCGGACGAAAAGCTGTTGCTTCACATTTCCAATTTTCGTCCGGTCAAACGCCCGATGGATGTGATTGAGATTTTCCGCAAAGTGAGTGAATCCCTGCCGGCCCGGTTGTTGATGGTGGGCGAAGGCCCCGAGCTTCCACGGGTGATTGAGCAGGTGAAACAATGGGGAATGGAGGACAGGGTTATCTTTTTGGGAAAACAGGATGAAGTGTCCCGGCTGATCTCCCTGGCCGATTTGGTGCTTCTTCCCTCCGCCAAGGAAAGTTTTGGTTTGGTGATCCTGGAAGCCATGGCCTGCGGGGTTCCGGCCGTTGCATCCGATGCGGGAGGGATTCCGGAGGTGGTTGAACACGGGAAAACCGGCTTTTTGTCCCCGGTGGGAGCGGTGGATGAAATGGCCGGGTATGCCGTTCAATTGTTGAGGGATCCGCAGATGCATGCGTCGTTTGCAAAAGCGGGCCTGCAAAGGGCAAGAACGGTGTTCAGCGGGACGAAGATCGTTGAACAATATGAAGCGATTTATCGTCGGGTGATCAACGGGTGAGTTGGTGAGCATTATGGACCATCGAAAAATGGCGGCACTTCACGTGATGGAGAAACTGGAACAAGCAGGCTATCAAGCTTATTTGGTTGGCGGATGCGTCAGGGACGAATGCTTGGGAAAGATTCCCCAGGATTATGATGTGACGACCGATGCCCGTCCTGAACAAGTGATGGAAATCTTTGAAAAAGTAGTCCCGACCGGAATCCGGCACGGAACGGTGATGGTGGTGGAACAGAAAGTCCCGGTTGAGGTGACGACGTTCCGCACCGATGGAAAATATTCGAATCACCGGCAACCGGAAAAAGTGGAGTTTGTGCAATCGCTGAAGGAGGATTTGAAACGCCGGGACTTTACGATGAATGCCATGGCCAAGGATCGAAACGGCCGCATCATCGACTACTTTGGCGGGCGGAAAGATTTGGATGAAGGAATCATTCGCACGGTGGGGGATCCGTCGGAGCGTTTTCAGGAAGATGCACTCCGGATGCTGAGGGCGGTTCGCTTTGCCAACCAATTCCGGTTTGTTTTGGATCCGGCGACCGAAGAAGGCATTTGCCGGCACCGGGACAAAGGAGGCTGTTTGTCGGTCGAAAGGGTGACCGCCGAACTGAACAAAATGTTTGATGCCGATACCGTGTCCCATGGATTCCGGCTTCTGTTTCAAACGCGCCTGATCCATTTCCTCCCGCCTTTTTGCCGGTGGGATCTTCCGGATGAGGCGGTGAAGGCAATGCCACAGATTGATCCGATCAAAAACCGGACGGTGAGGTGGGCGTATCTGCTCTGTTTATGCGGCACCCGCCCGGATCAGTTGGCGGAACGGCTTCGGCAGTTAAAGCTTTCCAAAAAGGAGAATAAAGAAATATCGGCTTGTTTTTCGCTGGCTTCCCGGTGGAAAGGCCCGGATGATTCCATGAGCCGGGAAGACTGGTGCCGCATCTTGCTGGAAGAAGGACCGGAGGCCGTGGCCAACGCGGCAAATCTGGCCAGACTGACAAGCCCTGACGGACAGTGGATTCCTTCGGATTCACAGCTTGCAGAGTGGTGGAACGGCCTGAAGATTCATCAAGCCCGGGAGTTGAAGGTAAGCGGCCGGGATTTCATCCGGCATTGCGGATGGGAGAAAGGCCCGTGGATCGGTAAAGTCCTGCAGGTTCTTTTGGAACAAGTGGCCCTCGGACATCTTCCCAATGAGAAAGAAATTTTGCTGAAGGAAGGGTGTAAAATTGGAGCGCTCCATCAGAAATGAAATTGTTCGCTTATTCGTCGAGAATCCGGAGGGATTCTTGTCCGGAGAAGAAATCAGCCGCCGGGTCGGATGCAGTCGCGCGGCCGTTTGGAAGCAGATTGAAGAGCTGAGGAAACAAGGCTATGAGATTGAGGCCAAACCCCGGCAAGGCTACCGGTTAAAGTACCGCCCGGACCGTGTGGCACCCGAAGAAATTTATCCCCACCTGAAGACGGAGCGGTTGGGGTGTGAAATTCGATATGTCGAATCCACGCCTTCCACACAAAACATTGCTCATCAATGGGCAAAAGACGGAGCTCCCGAAGGGGCCGTCGTGATCGCGGAGGAACAGGTGAACGGGCGGGGGAGGATGGGAAAAACCTGGCATTCTCCACCGCGGACCGGGATCTGGATGAGTTTGATTTTGCGCCCTCCCATTTCGCTGGCGGAGGCGTCCCAATTAACCCTGCTGGCGTCGGTGGGAGTGCAGGAAGCCATCTCAAAAGAAACGAATTTGCCGACAAAAATAAAATGGCCCAATGATATCTTGGTGCAAGGGAAAAAAGTATGCGGGATTTTGACGGAAATCCGGGGGGAACAGGACCGGATCCACTATGTCATCATGGGGATTGGAATGAATGTCAACACGGAAGCCAAAGATTTTCCGGAAGAACTGGCGAATGTCGGTACGTCGCTGGCCATGGAGACCGGTCGCAAAATCCACCGCGCCTCTTTGGTGGCCGTGCTGTTAAAAGAACTGGAACAATACTATTTGCTTTATTTGCAACAAGGTTTTACCCCCATTCGCAAAAAATGGGAAGAGAAAGCAGGAATGCTGGGGCAAGTGATCACGGCCCGCTCCACGCAAAGCACCATCACCGGTTTGGCGGAACACTTGAATGAACAAGGAGCCTTGCTGATCCGGACTTCTTCCGGTGTGGTTCCGGTTTATTCCGCAGAGATCGAATGGCAATAAAGATGGCATGTCGGACAGACGGGGTTTTTTCTCGTTCTTGTCCGATTTTTATTTTTTGACATAAAATAGCTATAATGTTTGCCTATTATATTTATTAATAATATACTT
>NZ_JACETT010000089.1:0-3927 GCF_013912365.1 Thermoactinomyces intermedius | reverse complement strand
GCAAAGAGACGCAGTAAAACAATACAGCGCTTGTTTGTCAACCGCATCCCTTTGCCGGACTCACTGGACCGATTTAAAAGGGATTGATGCTTATCCTTGATTTTGTTGTCGGATACTGACCCGTTCTTCTCCTTCATCTACTTCCGAGAGATAAACCGAAACCACTTCCGCCCGGGAGGTGGGAACATTTTTGCCGACATAGTCGGGACGGATCGGCAGTTCGCGATGCCCGCGGTCAACGAGGACAGCCAGTTGAATCATCTGCGGGCGTCCCCGGTCGATCAAAGCATCCATGGCGGCCCGAACCGTTCTTCCCGTAAACAAGACATCGTCGACCAAAATCACTTTTTTTCCGCTGATGTCCGGGATGTTGGTTTCCCGCACTTCGGGTTGGTCATTTTTTTCCGTCAAATCGTCGCGATAAAGCGTGATGTCCAACTCACCGCAAGGAAGGGATTTTCCTTCAATCTGATGGATCCGCTCTTTCAGCCGGTCAGCCAGATAAATCCCTCTGGTTTTAATCCCGATCAGAACACAGTCATCCACGCCCTTGTTCCGCTCCAAAATTTCATGTGCAATTCGGGTTAACGCCCGGCGAATCGCTGCTTCATCCAAGATCACTTTTTCCTTTCCCATGCTCTAAAGAACTCCCTTCTTTAATTTCGGCGGCACAAAAAAAGTCTTTGCCTTGCCAGACGGCAGACAAAGACCTCCTGAAAAAGGGCATACCAACCCTTTTTTACATTTCCGTGCCCTTGCCAGCCTCACTGGACTGGATTTAAAGGTTCCTTTTCACTTATCTGTATCATAACGGTTGGCTCTGTGCTTGTCAACAAACCTACTGCTTTAATGCCTTGTAAATTTTCTCCATATCCTCCGGCCACTCCGCTTCCAAGCGGATGCGCCGGCCCGTTCTCGGGTGCGTAAAACCGAGCACTTGGGCATGCAGGGCTTGCCCCTCGATCGCATAGGCATTTTTCTTCGGACCGTAGACCGGGTCCCCGATGAGCGGATGACCGATATATTTCATATGTACCCGAATCTGGTGCGTCCGGCCCGTCTCCAGCCGGCACTCCACCCATGTCGCCTTATCAAACCGTTCCCGCACAAAAAAATGCGTGACCGCCGGTTTGCTGTTTTGCGAGATCACGGTCATTCGCTGGCGGTGTTTGGGATCCCTGCCGATGGGTGCATCCACCGTGCCGTGATCGTGTGGAATCACACCATGGCAAAAGGCAACATACACCCGCTCAACCGAATGCTCCTTTAATTGTGCCGCCAACGACTGGTGTGCCAGATCATTTTTGGCCACCATCAACAAGCCGGAGGTGTCCTTGTCAATGCGATGAACGATTCCGGGCCGGGCAACCCCTCCGATCCCCGACAGTTCATCCCCGCAATGGGCCAAAAGCGCATGAACCAACGTTCCCGAGTCGTTTCCCGGCCCCGGATGGACCACCATCCCCCGGGGTTTATTCACCACAATGACATCCTGGTCTTCATATCGGATGTCCAGGGGAATCGGTTCCGGGCGGATTTCGGCCTCTGTGACCGGCGGGACTTTGAGGGTGACCACATCCCCTTGCTTCAAACGGTAATTTCCTTTTTTATTTTTTCCGTTCACCCAAGCCAATTGGGCACGGATCCATTCTTGAACCCGTGCGCGCGACCATTCTTCATTTTTTTGGGGAAGGAATTTGTCCAACCGTTCCCCGTCTGCCGAATCATCGACGGTCCACTCATAATACTCCATGTTTTCCCATGACTCGTTCATTGCGTGTCCCTCGCTTTGGTCAAAGGCTCTTTTTCCGCCGCGGGACTGGCAAAAGTCAACAAGACGAGCAGAAAAACGCCGACCACGATCGATGAATCCGCAAGATTAAAGATCGGAAATTGATAGGCGCCGAATTGGAAATGCAGGAAATCCACCACTTCTCCCAACCGGATCCGGTCGATCAAATTGCCGGCGGCCCCGCCCAAAATCAGGGAAAACGCCGTCGGCATCCAGGGTTTTTTTTCATCTTTGACCTGCCATAAGTAATAAACCACAAATCCAATGACAATCATCGTGATGGAGACAAACAGCCAAATTTTATCCTGCAAAATGCCAAATGCGGCTCCCCGGTTCCGGTGCGAGGTCAGATAGAAAAAACCGTCAATCACCGGAATGGATTCATACAGATTCATTTTATGTTCAACGAGCCATTTTGTGGTTTGATCCGATAAAAGAATGAGTAACGCAATCAAATAATATCTCAAGAGTCCTCCTCCTGTCCCCCACCGTCGGTAATCCTTTTATCCCTCCGATTGTAGCACAGGCCGGAGTCTTCTCACAAGCTTACGACAACGGGTCGTTCTTCCGTTCTTCCCGCTCTTTTTGAGCGTAGGCATCATTGTGGGTGATTTCGGTGATCTCACCCGTTTCCCCGGATAAATCCGTAATCGAAAACCCTTCTGTCAAGTCCACATACCCCCGGTGTTCATGCGAATCAACCGTCAACTCATTATAATTCCTTCCTTCCACAAAAAAATCCGGGGGATTGGAAGTGCCATACTGTTCCACATCCTGCCAGGCATCTTCTCCATCGTAAAAGTTCTTGTCACTTTGGTCCTGATTGTGGCCGCCGGGATCCATGACTTTTTCTTCCGCCGGACGCCGGATGGAGGAATGTTGCTCCGGATGATGATGGACACAATACTCCGCAGTCGGCACCGCTTCCAGCCGGTCTTCCGCGATCTCTTGGCCGCAAACTTTGCAAATCCCGTAGGTTCCCTGATCCATCCTCTCCAGGGCCTTGTCAATTTCCTTCAACCGGCGCTCATCATTTTCATTCAAGGCCAAATCTTTGCCCCGCTCGAAAATCTCCGTCCCCAAATCGGCCGGGTGGTTATCATAACCGGACAATTCACCGATCGATCCGTTCATGCTTTGATCCATGCCGTAAGAATCGTTTTGTTTCAACCGTTTTTCAATTTGGCTTTTTTCCTGTTCCAATTTCTGGCGCAGCCTTTGCCGGACAACCGGATTTGCCACTTTACATTTCACCTCCTGTTTGATGGAGTCAGCAATATCTTCTCCGCCTGACCCCCTTTTCATGTATCCCATTCGTTGGCGATCCGATAATTTCGAATAAACATAAATTTATTAAACCCCTTTCTTTTTCACTTTTATGCTGTTATGCTTTTGGGTAATAAAGTGAGGGGTGAAGACAACGAATGAGCCAATTGCAAAGAAAATTACGCCCTCGCCACGTTCAAATGATTGCCCTGGGAGGCGCAATCGGAGCGGGGATTTTTCAGGGCAGTGCAGAAACGATTCAATCCGCCGGTCCCGGGGTTCTGATCGCTTATTTGATCGCCGGAGTTTTGTTGTTTATTGTAATGGGATCGCTTGCGGAAATGGCGCTTGCCAACAAAGGATTGGATATAAGGGGACTCATTTATAAAGCATTGGGATACCAGGTTTCATTTGTGGTCGGTTGGATTTATTTCATCATGTGGATTTTGGTGATGGCCGTGGAAATCGTGGCCGCCGGAACCTTTTTGCATTACTGGTTTACCGGTCTTCCGGTCTGGCTGCTCAGCTTTTTGGTCGCTTTGGTGCTGGTCGGTTTAAACCTGTTGAGTGTCGGTCTGTTCGGAGAAGTGGAATTTTGGTTGACCGGCATCAAAGTGTTTACACTGATGGCTTTTGTCATTTTGGGTTCCGGATTGATGTTTGGATGGATTCCGACGGAAAATCCGCCGTATCTCACCCATCTGACGGCACACGGCGGTTTCTTGCCTCTCGGATGGAAAGGCGTAATTTCCTCCCTCTTGATTGTGATCTTCTCCTATGGCGGAACCGAAATGATCGGGCTCACCATCACTGAAATGAAAGATCCGGAAAAATCCTTGCCCAAAGTGATTAAAGATATCATAATCCGG
>NZ_JACETT010000088.1:0-2851 GCF_013912365.1 Thermoactinomyces intermedius | reverse complement strand
CGGGTGCCAGCATGCGGCACGGACCACACCACGGAGCCCAAAAGTCAACCAAAACGGTCCCCGCTTCTTTGCTTTGTACTTCTTTATCAAAATTTTCATCCGTAATTTCCACGATTGCCATTCGTTACTGCCTCCTTAAATTTTGCTTGCGCATCATGATCCAAACCAAAAACATCTTTGGCTTTCACAGTGTAGTATACCACTTTAGAAAAAAAAGTACCAAGTCATTTTGTTAGTAAACCAAAAAGAAGAGCACAAGGGGAGTGCTCTTCCATCCTAATCCAGTATCATTCCTTATTGCTGTTCACTTAACAACTTTTTAAACTCTTCCGTCAGCATCGGAACCACTTCAAACAAGTCGCCGACGATGCCGTAATCCGCCACTTGGAAAATCGGAGCTTCCGGGTCTTTGTTGATCGCAACGATGACTTTGGAGTTGGACATCCCCGCCAAATGCTGGATTGCTCCTGAAATTCCACAGGCAATGTACAAATCGGGGGTCACCACTTTACCGGTTTGACCGATTTGCAACGCATAGTCACAATATCCGGAATCGCAAGCCCCCCGGGAAGCGCCGACGGCTCCTCCCAATACATCCGCCAGCTCGTACAGGGGTTTGAATCCTTCCTCACTTTTCACCCCGCGACCTCCGGAGACGACCACGCGTGCTTCGGTCAAATCCACGCCGTCCGAAGCTTTTTTAACCACATTTTTGACAATGGTCCGCAATAAATCTTTGTCCAGATCCACGCTGAGCGCCTCAACATCCGGCGTACGGCCGGGATCCGGCTCTTCCTTTGGAATATTGTTGGGGCGGAATGTTGCAAAGATCACGCCGTCTTTCACCACTTTTTTCACAAACGCTTTCCCTGCGTAGATGGGGCGGGTGAAGACAACTTTTCCATCTTCCACCTCAATATGGGTGCAATCGCTGATCAACCCGTAACCCAAACGGGCCGCAATGCGCGGGCACAAATCTTTTCCCACCGCCGTGTGGCCGGTAAAAATCACATCCGGGTTGACATGCTCAATCACTTTTTTAAAGGCTTGGAAATAAGCATCCGTGGTATATTGATCCAATTCGCCGTTTTCCACAACGATCACTTTATCGGCACCATGATGGGCCAGCGGTTCCGCCAAATCTTTGGCAAAACTGCCGAAAACCGTGGCGGTGACCGTCCCGCCTTCTGCCACCTGTTTTGCCGCTGCCAGCGATTCAAATGTCACATTTCTGAGTTTCCCCTCACGCACGTCTGCAAGAACCAATACATGTTTGCTCATGATTCGCTCCTCCTCGCTGTTAAATCACCTTTGCTTCAGAGTGCAACAATTGAACCAATTCTTTTACCTGATCTTCCAACTCGCCTTCCAAAATTTTTCCTGCTTGTTTTTTGGGCGGCAGGAATACTTCGGTCGTTTCGGTTTTGGCCTGAATCTCTTCTTCTTCCAAGTCCAAATCATCCAGATCCAAACGGGAAAGCGGTTTCTTTTTGGCTTTCATAATTCCGGGAAGCGAAGGATAACGAGGATCATTCAATCCTTGCTGTGCCGTCACCAAAATCGGGAGGGTTGATTCGATGTATTCAACATCCCCTTCCACGTCTTTTTCCACTGAAACTTTTTCGCCCTCAATTTCCAATTTGGTAATGGTGGAAATATGGGGAATCCCGAGCAATTCAGCCAGTCTGGGCCCCACTTGGGCAGACCCGTCATCCACAGCCATGTATCCGCACAAAATAATGTCATATTCCAGGTCTTCTTCTTCGATCGTCGCAGCCAGGATTTGGGCGACGGAATGTTCATCCAGTTCTTCATCAAGATCTTCGGTATCGACAATGACTCCTTTGTCCGCCCCCATGGCCATGGCGGTGCGAAGTGCTTGTTCAGCCCGTTCCGGACCGATGGTGATGACCGTC
Organism: Thermoactinomyces intermedius; assembly: GCF_013912365.1. Classification (NCBI taxonomy): domain Bacteria; kingdom Bacillati; phylum Bacillota; class Bacilli; order Caryophanales; family Thermoactinomycetaceae; genus Thermoactinomyces; species Thermoactinomyces intermedius. The sequence goes on along the minus strand of NZ_JACETT010000088.1, from coordinate 935 downwards.
ACTTCCCCGCCGTGCTCTTCTTTCAGGCGGACGGCTTCTTCCACCGCATATTCATCATAAGGGTTGATCACAAACTCGACGCCATCCTCACTGATCTGACCATTTTCAATCGTGATTTTTTCTTCGGTGTCAAACGTCTGCTTGAGACAAACGAGAATGTTCATCTTCCACTCCCCCTTGTTATCGGCTGTTTTTTATTTCTTCATCCCATGAATGAATAAACGGTGAATCTCGTCGATCTGGTCCAACAGGCTGTATTTAAAACCATTCATAATCCAAGATGTCACCGTTTCATCCAAGGTTCCAAACACCATTCTGCGGGCAATCCGCACATCCAGATCTTCGTGAAACACACCCGCCTTTTTTCCGTTTAAAATGACATTGTCAATGATATCCAAGTACCTCTTTAAGATATTGTTGATTCCTTTTCGCACTTCCGGATTGGACTGCCTCAGTTCGATTTGGGTAACCAGTGCCAATTTGCGGTCTTTTTCCAAGTTTTCGAAATGGAGTTTGATCAAATGGTACAGTTGCTCTTCAGGGGATGTGATTTGACTCAATTCTTTTTCGGCCTGGCTGATAAAGGAACCCATTTTTTCATCAAACAGTGAAACCAAGACATCATCCTTGTTTTCAAAATAAAGATAGATGGTGCCGTCAGCCACCTTGGCTTCACGGGCAATCTTAGATATCTGGGCATTATGATAACCATATTCGGCAATCACTCTTACTGCAGCGTCAATGATTGCTTCATATTTTTCCCCGGTTCTTTTAGCCATCTCTCCAAATCCTCTCCGGCCTTTTATGAATGACTATTCATTCAATTTTTAGTTTAGGATAACCGCTTTCAATTGTCAATTGATTTGAACAGATTTTATTATATCAAATTAATCCTATTATAGAAATTTTCAAGATAAATTTATGCATTCTTTTTG
>NZ_JACETT010000087.1:0-2763 GCF_013912365.1 Thermoactinomyces intermedius | reverse complement strand
CGCACCGATTCCATCAGCGAACTTTTGGACCATTTTTATTACGGCAAAGCCGAACGCGACCGGATCCGCCAGCAAACCTCCCAGCTGATGCGCAAGCTAAAAAACGAAGTGGATAAAAACAAGAAAAAGATCAAGATCTTGCAAAAAGAATTGAAACAAGCGGAAAAAGCGGATCATTACCGCATGCTGGGAGAACTGGTCACAGCCAACCTGCACCAAATCAAACGGGGGGAAAAAACGGTTGAGGTGATCAATTTTTACGACCCGGACGCCCCGTCCCTGACCATTGAACTTGATCCCACCTTAAGCCCGGCGGAAAACGCGCAACGATACTTTAAAAAATACAACAAATTAAAAGCGTCCCGAAAATGGAACCAAGAACAGATCGAAAAAGCCCGTGCCGACATCGAATATCTTGAATCGGTGCTCACCCAAATCGAAAATGCCGGGTTGAACGATATTGAACAGATTCAGGAAGAATTGGCGGAAGAAGGCTGGCTGAAAAAAACTTCCCGGCAAAACAAGCCGCGCAAAAAAGAAGCTCCCGTTCCTTACGAGGCGACGGCAAGCGACGGGACCCCGATTCTGATCGGGAAAAACAACAAACAAAATGACTACTTAACCCACAAGCTGGCCGCTTCCTCCCATATCTGGCTGCACACCAAAGACATTCCCGGTTCGCATGTCGTCATTCGTGCCAGCGAGGTCCGGGAAGAAACGCTTCTGGAGGCCGCCATGTTGGCCGCCTATTTCAGCAAAGCACGCGATTCCGCCCAAGTGCCGGTCGATTACACCCGGATCAAACATGTCAAAAAACCGGCCGGCGCCCGCCCCGGATTTGTCACTTACGATCATCAACAAACGATCTATGTCACACCGGAAAAAGAAGTGATCATGCGGCTTTTAAACAATCAAACCCAAAAATGACGGCAAAAAAGGAGTCAGAGGAAATCAGACTCCTTCAATTTTGCAAAACAAAAAGGCCCCGCCATGGCGAAGCCTTCGGGAGCCGCGATCCTCACCGGTTTCCGCGGCTTCCCGGTTTGGTGACGGGGATCCCTTCTTTGCACAAGGGACAATCTTCGGGGGCAAAACTTTCGATCTCCACCTTTTTCAAAGACAGGTAAGGCTGACGGAACGGATTTTGCCCGCCGGTCCGGTCCACAATGGAACCGACGCCCACCACGTCTGCTTTTCTTTCTTCCAAGAGCCCGATCACTTCTTTGACCGATCCCCCGGTGGTCACCACGTCTTCCACCACCAATACTTTTTGTCCCGGAGCAACTTCAAAACCGCGCCGAAGTTGCATCACCCCGTCTTTTCGCTCGGCGAAAATACACGGCACATTCAGGGCACGGGCCACCTCATGGGCGATGATGACTCCGCCGAGGGCCGGTCCGACCACCAGATCCACGGAGATGCCTGCAAATTTTTGGGCCAACGCTTGTCCCGTTTTTTCGGCATCAGCCGGATGCATCAAAAGCTGTGCACATTGCATATACCGGGCGCTGTGGCGCCCCGAGGACAAAAGGAAATGCCCTTCTTTCAGCACCCCTCTGCGTTTTATCGCTTCATCCAAAGTCCAAGCCATCTGTTCCACTCCTTTTTTTAACGTATCTCTTCCACTAGGGACTGAAAGGCTTTTTTCGGATCCGGCGCTTGTGTCACCGGCCGGCCGACCACCAGGTAATCGGCTCCGTTCAACACGGCCTCCCGGGGAGTGACGATTCGTTTTTGGTCGTCACTTGAAAAACCTTGGGGGCGGATGCCGGGGGTCACTGCCAAAAATCCCGTCCCGGTCACTTGTTTGACCCACCGTGCTTCCAACCCTGAGCAGATCACCCCGTCCATCCCGGCACCGCAGGCCAGCGACGCCAATTTCTGCACCGACTCACGGACATCCCCCGGGATACCGAGTTCCTGGTTTAACATCTTCTGATCCGTGCTTGTCAGCTGGGTCACCGCCAGCAATTTCAACCGGCGGGATCCGTCAGCATGCTTATCGGCAGTCTCCCGCGCTTTCTCCATCATTTTTCTGCCGCCGGAGGCATGGATGGTGACAAAATCCACCCCCAACCGGCTGAGCGATTCGATCCCTTTGGCCACCGTATTGGGGATGTCGTGCAGTTTCAAATCCAAAAAGATGGTATCGCCGGCGTTTTTCCGCTTCTCCACCCATTGTGGTCCCGCGGCGAAAAACAGCTGATACCCCACTTTGATCAACGGCCGTTCGCCCGGATCCCAAAGAGAAAGCAAGTGGTCTGCTTGCTTCTCATCCGGAACGTCCAACGCAAGAAAGATTCGGTTTTGCGGATTTTCCATGGTTCCTCCTCCTTTACACCAGCATCCGGGCAGGCTCCGGCTTTTTGAGCGGTTCCGCATGGAATTGAATCGATTCCAGGGTTTCCAACAGAGCTTGCACCGTGTCCAACGAGGTCAAACAAGCAACGCCGTGTTCCACCGCTTCCCGGCGGATCCGGAAACCGTCCCGTTCGGGCGTTCTTCCCCGCGTCCAAGTGTTTACAACCAAATCGGCTTTTCCCTGGCGGATCCAATCCAGAATGTTGGGCGATCCTTCCTTCAGCTTGTTCAGCCGCTTCACGGGCAGGCCGGCTTTCTCCAAGATTTCCGCCGTGCCTTGGGTGGCGACAATGTGGTAACCCAAATCATAGAATCGTTTCATCAAGGGAAGGGCTTCTTCTTTTTCTTTGTCCCCGATGGTTGCCACCACCGTGCCGAAGCGCGGCATCTGGATGCCGGCAG
>NZ_JACETT010000086.1:0-1648 GCF_013912365.1 Thermoactinomyces intermedius | reverse complement strand
ATATTGAACCTCAAGCGTGTCAAGGGTTTCAGACGCATGCAGTCAAAATGGTTACACCTCTTCTAGAGGATTGAAACAATTCACCTTCACAAGCCAGTGTTGCGAATGTCGCCCCGCTGCTTTTGTCAAAATGGTTACACCTCTTCTAGAGGATTGAAACATCAGTCTACGAAGATTCTGCTTCGCCCTTCGGCTCGTCAAAATGGTTACACCTCTTCTAGAGGATTGAAACCCTTCTTGGCAACTATAAATATTTTCGTCTTAGATTTTAAAGTTCGGTAAGTCAAATAGATTAAAATGCCTAAAAAAGTTGAACCAATCCAAATAGTTAAACCATAATTATCAACTAGTTTTTTCCAATCAAAAACCCAAAAATAGAGAATAGTTATGTGACAGATCACCAATAGCAATGTTATTGAAGGTAATATTATCCTCTGAAATATCATTTATCATACCTCCTATGTAGATTTATAACTTTTTAACAAAAAATTACCATAACTTTATATTTTAAACCCGTGGTGCTAGTTGAGCGTTAAGACTCAACTAGCACCACGGGTCATTAATATTGTTTTGTTATGTTATCGATAGCTAAATTCCAAAATATAGTCTATTACTTTTGCAGAAAAAGCCACGCCGGTCTTTTCGGCTGACCGCCTCCTTGCCTATGGCAATCTGGCTGAAGCCTGCAAAGACCGGCGCTCGGTCTGTTCAATGAAGCACGGTGCAAGCGGACTCATTCCGCAGCCATGCGAAACAACTCTAGGTAGCTGCTCATTGCATCGGCAGGAGAAGAGAAAAAGCCCGATCAAAAAGAAAAAATGCCTGGTCGTCAGGTGCTGAACCGATGATAAAACCCGCTGAAAAATCAGTGGGTTTTGTGTTGATCCGGTTTTTTGTTTCTCATAGGTACGATAAAAACTTAAGATTTTTTTCTAAGGTTCTCTTTCATCAGAGAAGCAATTTTTTGGTTATCTTCATTAGTAATTTGTTCTAATCGCTGAATAATAAGTTTTTGCCGTTCTACTGAGTGGTTTTGACTCAACTTTGCCTTACCTTCGATTTTATTAATTTTGATTTTGAATCCTACAATTCCTTTAGTCATACTCTCTAAATATTTAGAATCCACTTGATCTAATTTGTATGAACTATTTGGTTCTTCATATTTCAATACCATGTCACGCAGGGAATTCATTAATTCTTGTTCATTGTCTACAATCTTTACTCTTCCGTATACATGAACAGCTACATAATTCCATGTAGGGACTGCTATATTTGTCTCGTACCAAGATGGTGAGATATAGCAATGTGGACCATGAAAAATTGCTAAGACATCCTGATTTTCTATATCATTCCATTGAGGATTAGGACGTGCAAAATGCCCATATAAGTATTCTTTATTCTTATCAAACGTTAGTGGTAGGTGGGTTGCGAATGGATTTCCATTATGTTGAGAAAACAGTGTAGCAAAACTATTGTTTTCGATAATATCGTAAATAACATCTTCATCTTGTATTTGGAAGTGTGAAGGAATATACATGTTCTCCCTTCCTTTTCTAACTATGGAATCGGATAATGATTAAAAAAGTAAAGAACGATAATAGGTACTATTTAGACAAATCACTTTATGACGACCCCTGTCACATAATAG
>NZ_JACETT010000085.1:0-4865 GCF_013912365.1 Thermoactinomyces intermedius | reverse complement strand
TGCACTGTTTGCTATCTTTTTTGGAGCTGTGGATGAGGCAGTTTCAGGCAGTACATCGGAGGTAACCGGGTTAGGTTGGGGAGCTTTCCTTTTTTCCATCTTGGCAATCGTAGGAGCAATTGTAGTAAAGATTAATCCAAAGATCGGCGGCACTTTGATGCTGATTTCAGGGATCGGCGGATTAATTAGCATCTCGATGTTCTATGTATTAGCAACCGTGTTCCTTGTAATTGCAGGATTAATGGGAATCTTCCGCAAGGATAAACAAAAAGAAATGTCAGCATGAACCTAAAGGTGGGATTTTCCTCTTCTGGAGGATTACAAAAACAGCCCTCTCCGGGAAATGGAGAGGGCTTTAATATTAGAACTGAAGGTTTACAAGAATTTTATTTTTTTGTAGACTGAAATTAGTTGATATTTTTGATGTTCATACAAGGATTTATCGAGCGCCTTGATATGTCAAAAATCCCCGGGGTTGCTCGTAAAAGCTGAAACCCGCATGAAATAAAGGAAAAAGCCACTTCGTTTTGACTTGATACATAAAAAATAACTTAAATGCTCTTTAAAAAACGAAGGTGCTCGAAAAACCATATTGAACCTCAAGCGTGTCAAGGGTTTCAGACGCATGCAGTCAAAATGGTTACACCTCTTCTAGAGGATTGAAACATTTTGGTAGTGTTTTCGGATGTTTTTTCAACCGTGTCAAAATGGTTACACCTCTTCTAGAGGATTGAAACCCTAGTAGTTCGTCAACTTCCTTCTTTTGTTCGTCCGTTAGGTCAAAATGGTTACACCTCTTCTAGAGGATTGAAACTTATTAACAGGCTCACTGGTGTACTACCACTACACCGTCAAAATGGTTACACCTCTTCTAGAGGATTGAAACCTTCCAAACAAACAACTTTTCTGTATATAGCATAGTTCCGTCAAAATGGTTACACCTCTTCTAGAGGATTGAAACACCCAAACCTCGTTCAGATCCTTACATCCCTGATACACTGTCAAAATGGTTACACCTCTTTTGGAGGATTGAAACAAAAAAGCCCTCTCCGGATATGGAGAGGGCTTTTAATTATTGCCCAGGCATATGGAGATAATGGAACGGATCGGCCAATAATTTATCAAATTGACGGCTGACTGAATGATATCCGATCGCATATGCACCGAGCCTCGGAGCCCAGGCAGCATAACACCGGCAAGCATTGATGACACGTTGCTTGATAGTGTTATCCGTGGGAGTATCTTTCCAACCGCCGCCAGGAATCGCTGCGCCACGGGATTCATAGTCATCCCTTGTGGCCATACTGATGATAAAGCGGACATAATATTGAATTGCCCCTTCATCATAGAGATCCTGCAAAGCTTGTCCACATGCTGCATGGTCCGGATGGATATCGTGATAACTCAAGGTATAGTGGTCAGCATCAGGGAACAGGTTGATATATTTTTGGATTACACTTTTGGCTTCATTCACTGTCACATTTTCCCCGCCGTCGCTGTTCGGATCATCAAGATATTCAATATGCTGATTTTCAGCTGGTACACCAAGTTGCCGGAGAGCATTATAAAACTCCTCCATCCGGGCTTCCGCAAATTGCTCAACTGTCAACGGTTTATACCCCTCAAACTCCGGGTCGTGCTTGATCTCCCAGAAGTATCCGCCATTGACATGTGTTCCATTGATTACGTTAAGGGCCCCGGATTGGCGACCATACGTCATCAGAACCACATGAGTATCCCTGCCGGCTGCTACATGCTCAGCGATGGTGATCCCCATGTTCAACGTCTCATCATCTGCATGTGGCGAGTAAAAAACAACAGGTCTGCTCATGATGTATCCCTCCATTAAAAAAACCCTGCCATTAGCAGGGTTTGTGTTAAAGTTTTTTCAATTGGATTTCCTTAGAGCCTTTCCTTACCGCTTCCAGTACAGCATCAGTAATTTTGGACTCGTAGGCTGTGTCATATATCACCTCCTCATCAACGGTAATGCGATACATCGGCTTAGGTGCCGTGTTTTTCTTTTTCAGACCGAAAATTTTGGCGATCCCGACGGCAATTGCCGCGGCCAAGTTATCCAGGAAGGCATCATCTTTTAAGAGTTTATTTTCTTTTTCGTTTGTGATAAAGAGGTTTTCAAGTAGGATTGCCGGCATCTTGGTTTCACGGAGCACCGCGTAATTTGCACGTTTTTTCCCGCGGTCATGGATACCGACTTGTGCCAGGTAATTCATAACTTGTTCATGGAGAATAGTCTGATACCGTGCGGTTGTAGTACTGGCGTTAACATAGATGAACGATTCAAAGCCGTGGGCGGATGCGCTCGCGGCATTGTTATGCAATGAGATGAAAAGGTCAGCATTTCGATCATTGGCGAACTTAGCGCGTTCGCTCAGTTCCAAAAAGCGGTCATCCCAACGGGTAAGGGATACGACCGCTTTTTCATATTGGCCAAGATGATCATTTAGTTTTTTCGCCAAGTTTAACACCACATCTTTTTCATTGATCTTAAAACCAATAGCGCCAGGATCTTTACCACCATGACCAGGATCAATCACAACATACACGCTCATTTGGACTTGCCCCCTTTGATCAAGTTTTTCGGTCCAGAATAAAGACCGGATGCAGAAAGCCCCAAAACAACACCTTGTAAAACTCTTACAGAAATGCTACCTTGCAAAAAGAAAGCACCAAACACTACACCCAACACCAAAGAAACAAGTGGGACCCACCGTGAAGGCAACCCCACTTGTTTCACTAACTCACAAAGCCCTAAAATGACTGGAATCAAAGCATATTCAAGACTTTCCATCATTATCATCCTCCTATCGATTGTTGGGCAAAATAAAAAAGCGCTCCTATTGCGCCTGTTGCAATGGCCCCTCCAACTATACGCCACATCCAGATTATTTGGTCCTCAATCTTTTTCGCCAAGTCTAATGCATCTTCCGCCTTATTAAGTGCTTCTCGGCTACGTTCATCTACCGACTCTAACGCCTTCTGGCTTCTCTCGCTCGCCTGTTGAGCGGCTTCAATTCGTCCCTCAAGCTTATCTAGTCGTCCTTCAATTCTTTGCAACGATTTCGATACCTCCTGGAGCGCTGTGTACATCTCCTTTGCAGAAATGATAACTCCGTTTTCATTCATATCTCCTTTTCCTCCTGCAGTTTCCCCCTATGGTATTATTCGTTATTTAATCTTTGTACAAGTTGATAGCAAGCTTCTTTTATAACGCTTTTCTTGTCAGTTAGAGAATTTTCACTTGTTGCCGCCAAAGGAACCCATTCATTTTGAGAAAGTTCCCATTGTCCTGTATCAGGGTTTAATTCACATAGAACCAAATTATGAAACGGCCAATCACTTCCATCTTGGGGATCTATTTCAACAACAATCTTTTCTGATTGATTGTCTTTAAACTCATAGTACTTGAAAATCGGTTCAAATCTAGCCATCATAACCCCCCTGTTCTTTTGGTCATGTTCTGAATCCATCCGCGATGATCCGCGATTTTCTTTTTGTCATCCAGGCCATAGAGAGGCGCTGGAGTTGTACCTAACCGAACTTGGATATTCTCTCCGTTTGAATCAATAGCCCCTGAGACTTCACGGATGATCACATCATCATCCCCCAGCGGAGTCCTCACCTTTACACGGTCACCAAGAAACCAGTCTCTGTGATATTCCATTCCATCAATCGAAACAACATCAGCTTCAATAGTCGTCTGAGCTGTATTTTTTCTCAATTCGTCATAAAGTTGTGGTTTCAATTCTTCAATTTCCTGTCGATGGTCACTAGTTTCTGAGCGTTTGAAACCGGTAAACTCGACAAAGGCTTCCCGGTCACCGTAAATCGTGCGGGTCGGTTCATCACCGCTATGGGCAAATACCCTGTTAGGCCCTTCTCCACTTCCGGCGATTTGTATCATATTGGCGGTTGGCGCTGTTCGGGTCCGACGTATCCGGAGGACATTTCTTTGTTCTTTTGAAAAAATGATGGATGACGTTTTATTTGGGCATGCCTTAAATTCAAAGACGATCCACCATCCGCCATAAGAAGTCCCTAAATTCGGTTCATATGACTGTTTGGAGGTGAGAATGATTGGATGCGGCGGCTTCCACACGGTCCCGTCGCTGTTGTAGACCGTTGATTCGCTATAGTTCACGATCTGCTCCAAGATGTCCATCATCGGGTCGCCCCTGGTTACGATCGGATTGGGATTTGGGAATGTGCTCAAATCGCCGCTCGGGTATCTTTCACTCCCAACATCATTAGGTGAACCCTGTGTGAACTTAACGTATAGTTGCGGGATACGCCTGGTTTGGTGTGCACGCTGCCCTTTGTTCTTTTCGAATATGTCCCAGAAACACTCGCTACTCGATCTGCTTGGTTCGCCTGGTCTTTGTTGCCGGTCATTCGGCGTATAGTCCGTATGGTTTCCGGCGCTATCTCTCATAAACGGCGATTGAAAGTATCTCGGGTGAGCTAATGCCAGGGACCGCGCGACAAAATCCATTTCGTCCGCACCAATGAATGTCATAATCTCACCGTTCTGATCAAATGAATATTCATGATCCAGAAGCGGACCAGAAAATAAATATTGTCCGTTTCGTTCAACATAGATGCCGCCCACGCCGCGGTTCCCAGCAACTAAAAGCCCTAGGAGCTGTCGCGTTGACTCTGAATTGTATGGTAGAGTCAACACCCACTTTCCCAGGGCATTCATTCTCAAGGTGTATTGGAAGTCGATGTAATCCGTGACTTCCCAAACAAATTGGAGGTTTGCGTTTCGGATTCTGATCCGATATTCCGGCTTCATATTACACCCCCCAATATGGCGTTTCCACATAAACATGGTATCGGCCATC
>NZ_JACETT010000084.1:0-1126 GCF_013912365.1 Thermoactinomyces intermedius | reverse complement strand
TACACCTCTTCTAGAGGATTACAAACGTACAGTTCATCCACCTTCCGGCCAAGTGCTTTGGGTCAAAATGGTTACACCTCTTCTAGAGGATTACAAAAACAACCCTCTCCATTTCCCGGAGAGGGCTTTAATATTAGATCTGAAGGTTTACAGGTTTTTTATTTTTTTGTAGACTGAAATTAGTTGATATTTTTGATGTTCATACAAGGGTTTTAGACGCATGCCGTCAGAATGATTACGCCTCTTCTAGAGGATTGAAACAAATCTACGGCTTGATCTGCTTGCTTCGAGAACCACGTCAGAATGATTACACCTCTCTTAGAGGATTGAAACACCCAAACCTCGTTCAGATCCTTACATCCCTGATACACTGTCAAAATGGTTACACCTCTTTTGGAGGATTGAAACAAAAAAGCCCTCTCCGGTAATGGAGAGGGCTTTTAATTATTGTCCTGGCATGTGGAGATAGTGGAACGAATTGGCTAGATTTAATAAGTAACAAAAAATCTTACGTTACTTTTCAAAAGAGGAAAGTCCAGATAACCACCGAAACCTCTTGAAATTCAAATGTCGAGTGGTTATGAAAAATACCCGGGAACTTTAATATTGGATCAGCATGTATTTTTGCATGCATAAAAAAGACCGTCTATATCGGACGGTCTTTTTTTATTCCAAACTGGATTCAATGAACCGGCTTTGTATCTCGTCTAACTTTTTCATATGATAACCTCCTATTTCATTAGTCAATCTCCTGGCACGCCACTTACATAGTGAACGAAAATACCACTGTGTCACGTTCGTGCAGGTGGCCGCCTTCTTTGCTGGCGAAACTCTGACTGATATTTTTTGAATTGAAGATTCTCACAGCAGAAAAGTTGAATGAATGAAGAATTTTTATTTTAACTCTTTTCTCTCTGTGATTGATTTCTTATAAAAACTCTTGATAAATAAACAAAAACGTTTTGTTTTTTTAAGCCGGAATTATTTATATTTTTCTTTTTATAGTTATTTATTTATAATGTTGTCTGTGTAACTGTGGTTTGAACTGTGAAATGAACTGTGCTTTAACAAAATAAAGAATCCCACAGCCAAAAATGGCCATGGGAAAGGGTTTGATGATTTCAGA
>NZ_JACETT010000083.1:0-4744 GCF_013912365.1 Thermoactinomyces intermedius | reverse complement strand
CTCCAAAAAAGTTTGATATGGACTCTCAAGAATTAACGAGTCATGTCTTCACTCTTCAGTTTTCAAGGAACAAGTCATGCAGCAATTTTTCGCGACAACTTTTAATATATTAACCCATATTTGATCACTTGTCAACAAAAAATTTAATTTTTTTCTCTCTCTATTATAAATCACCCAAATGAACTTTATTCTCCCTGGGAAAGCCCTTGTACCGAAAGGCTTTCCGCTATGTCATTCAAATCCTTCACCACTTCATCCGAAAGAGGAATCCCCCGTTTTTTTCTTTGCAAATATCTTTGATATCTCCTTTCTCCCGGATAATAAACGCCATCACTGTTCGGGGAAGGCGGTGTATCTTTCAACATCCGCAAAAAAGCATCCATCTGTTTGCCATATTCCTTTAATGACATGAAATGCGGCACATGATACAGGATGAAATGGTGTCCCACACCGGCAAAGCCTGCCTTCTCTTCATAGATGCTGACCACATTTTTCCCGAAGGCAGCACCACTTAAGACCCCGCAGAACATCTCGATCGCACACGCCAGGGCGTATCCCTTGGCTCCCCCCACCGGCAGCATGGCCCCTTTGAGTGCAGCCGAAGGATCCGTTGTATCCATTCCGTTTTCGTCAACGGCCCAGCCTTTGGGAATCGGTTTCTTTTCGCGGGCCGCCAAAATCACTTTTCCTCTTGCAACCATACTTGTGGCCAAGTCAACAATCAATGGAGGCCCGTCGTTCACTGGAAAACCGAAAGCAACCGGATTGGTCCCCAACCGCGGTTCCCTGCCTCCGGTTGGCACAATGCCCGGAGGGGTGTTGGTCATGGCGATCAACACCATATTCTCCTGCATGACTTGCTGGCAGTAAAAAGAACCCGTGCCGTTATGATTGCTGCGACGAATAAAGACACCGGCCATGCCCAGTTTTTTGGCAACAGGAATCGCCGCTTCCAGCGAGCGGAAAGAAACCACTTGCCCCAATCCGTTGTCTCCATCCACATTTAACACCGATCCGTGTTGAATGATCCGAAGACACGGGCGCACGGAAATCCTGCCTTCCATCATCCTGCGCACATAAACCGGCAGACGGCTGATGCCATGGCTGTCGATCCCTTCCAAGTTGGCTTGTATCAATGAATCCGTTATAATTTGCGCATCTCTTTTGGGAACACCAACCGCTTTGAACACGGTTTCGGCAAAACTCCGCAGATGGACATCGTTAAATTCCGGCAACGGATGACAAACCTCCTTTTAAAAGTATTCGCGTAAAGAAAAGGCCTGCATTTTCACAGGCCTTCCTTCTTTTCTCCAGACTCGGAAAAAATTAACCCAAAAGGAATTTTCTTTTCACGGACAGAAGAATCATCCCGGACAGGATTGCTCCGAGTCCAAACATCATTCCGGTTCCGTATGATGTTGCGGTCTTGGGCAACTTTCCTCCTTGAGGCTGTTTGGAACCGTCGTTTTTATTGTCATCACCGGGCTGGTCACCACCGTTTCCGGGATTTTTCGGATCATCCTGGTTCCCGGGCTCATCGGGATGACCGGGATCATTCGGGTCATTCGGTTGGCCGTTTCCCGGATCATCGGGCGCCCCCGGTTGATCCGATCCGCAATCATGGTTGAACACCAGTTTCGCAATTAGGATCTTTCCGATGACTTCATTGTTTATGTTCAGTTTTACTTTTAAAACATACGTCCCTTTGGCTCCGTTCGGATTGGACTTGGGATCATATTTCACAAAAAAAGTTTGGTTGTCTTCTTTGACATTCAAAACGCCCTGGTCCACTTTCTTCCCGTTCACCAACCCTTGATCAGAAGCCGGATACCAGTAAATTTCATAAGGCACCACCACTTTTAACGGGGTATCCGGAAGATCAACCAACTTAAAGACGCTTCCCACCTGCACTTTGAACTGAATCGAGGTGCAATTCCCCTTAAAAGGAAGAGGCTTTAAAACATTTGCTTCAACCAACGCTTTGAGTTTCGCTTGTATATCCGCATTGTCTGCCGCCGATGAAACGGCCGGATACAAGCTGACCACCAACAACGAAACCAACGACAAAACAACTTGAGCAAGTTTGATCCATTTCTTTGTCATTTTATGTACCCCCTTACGGGGAATTAGTTTTCCACATCTTTTTTCAATTTCCTTCTTAAAATTGGATAAAATTGATTCAATTTGTAATTGATGAAAAAATATACAAACAATCCGGAAACATCCTTTTTGGCAAAATAAAAAGCTGCAAGTTTTAAATCACTTGCAGCTTTTGCCTGGTTATCGGTTTGTTTGGAGCGGAAGACGGGATTCGAACCCGCGACCCTCGCCTTGGCAAGGCGATGCTCTACCCCTGAGCCACTTCCGCATATGGGGCGACCGGTGGGAATCGAACCCACGAATGCCGGAGCCACAATCCGGTGCGTTAACCACTTCGCCACGGCCGCCATCAAAAAAAATGGCGGAGCTGACGGGATTCGAACCCGCGATCTCCTGCGTGACAGGCAGGCATGTTAGGCCTCTACACCACAGCTCCGCATTTGGTGACCCGTAGGGGATTCGAACCCCTGCATGCCAGCGTGAAAGGCTGGTGTGTTAAACCACTTCACCAACGGGCCGTTTCATGGAGCTCCCTACCAGGCTCGAACTGGTGACCTCTTCCTTACCATGGAAGCGCTCTGCCAACTGAGCTAAGGGAGCGGATGCTCTGGAGCGGGTGAAGGGAATCGAACCCTCGCATTCGGCTTGGAAGGCCGATGTTCTACCACTGAACTACACCCGCAACTGGTGCGGTCGGCGAGACTCGAACTCGCACGGCCAAAAGGCCACTACCCCCTCAAGATAGCGTGTCTGCCAATTCCACCACGACCGCAAATTGCTATGGAATTTAGAAAATCATCTCACGCTGATATAATTTAACACAGATTCAAAAAAAACGCAACCCCTTTTTTAACAAAAAAAAGACGGGAATCCCGTCTTTTTCCTTGCTGCCATCATGCAGCTGAACCCTCTTTTTGCTGTCTTTTTTCTTCCCCTTTGGCAACAACCACCGCCACACAGGCATCCCCGGTGATGTTGGTCGCCGTACGGCTCATATCCAGCAAACGGTCCACACCGAGTACAATGGCAATCCCTTCAACCGGCAGCCCCACCGACTGCAACACCAAGGTCAACATAATCATTCCGGCTCCCGGAACAGCGGCCGTACCAATCGATGCAAGGGTTGCGGTTAGAATAATCATGAGCTGATCATCAATCCCCAACGGAATTCCATATAACTGGGCAATGAAAATGGCGGCAACCCCCTGCATGATAGCCGTTCCGTCCATGTTGATCGTGGCACCGAGCGGCAACACAAAGCTGCTGATTGATTTCGGGACTTTAAAGTCATTTTCCGCCACATCCATGGTCACCGGCAAGGTGGCGGCACTGCTGCTGGTCGTAAAGGCGACTTCCATCGCCCTCATCATGCGTTTGAAGAAAAAAACCGGATTCATCTTCGCAAATACAGCAAGCAGTGTACTGTACGTGATTCCCATATGCAACAACAATGCCAGTAACAGGGTGATCATGTAAGCTGCCATGGAACCGATCAATTCGATCCCGGACTCCCCGATTGCCCGGGCCATCAAGGCAAAAGCGGCATAAGGGGCAGTGGCCATCACAAAAGTAACCAGTTTCAACGTCACTTCATTTCCTTGTTCAATCACTTCTTTGATGCGATTGGCCTTGTCCCCCAATAATGCGATTCCAATCCCAAACAGCAAAGCGAAAAAGATGATTTGCAACATTTCGGATTCAGCCATGGCTTTCACCGGGTTTTCCGGGACAATGTTCACCAGGGTATCGATCATGCTCGGCGGCTTATCCACTTTCACTTCTTCCGCCGGTTGGTCAATTGTCACCCCGGTTCCCGGCTGGATGATATTTGCCAAAATAATGGCAAAAGTAATGGCAATTGCGGTTGTCAAAATATACAGGATAATCGTTTTCCCGCCGATGCGCCCCAGTTTTTTCGGATCGGCAATGCCGGCAGCTCCCGAAACCAGCGAGAAAAACACAAGCGGAACGACAACCATTTTAATTGCTTTAATAAATAAATTACTGACCGGGTCAAATAAATATTGATTCAAGACGACAAATGCAGATGGAAAATAAAGATTGAGAATAACGCCAACAATCAGACCGAGCAAGATCCCGATCAAAATCTTTTTCGTCAAGGACATCTTCTTCATAGCCTCACACCTTTCAAAAATAATCCGATAATTCATAAAAAAATAATTTTAAATTAATCAGACAATACAGGCGACAAGGTAATAATGACAATTTTATTATATATTTTATAAAGAAATATCTCAACTAAAAATTATTATCCTAAAAAAACCAAAAGATTTTATTTATCATTGCAAATTATGGTTCCAACCCGGTCCCCTCTTGTGCATTGGAATGGGAACGGAAGATTTCACATTCGCGATCACCTTGCCTTTGATCCCTCTCCTCCGAAAATCATCCCGTTTTCTTCATCCCGGCAAAGGCAAAAATACTTTTTAAATATTCATATTTTTTATCTTCAGATGAACCTTTTTGGCAATTTTTCTCAACGAGAGACACCAAATATGTAAAATTTAAATTTACAAATTTAAATTTTTAAAAAGACATCTTGAATGCGCATGAAACATAAAAAACCACCTTCAGCAATTATGCTGAAGGTGGTTCGGGTGACAATTTGCCTGGCAACGACCTA
>NZ_JACETT010000082.1:0-1155 GCF_013912365.1 Thermoactinomyces intermedius | reverse complement strand
AACCAAGCCCAATCCGGTTTATGTCGTTTATGTGATTCCCAACCCTTACACTTGGAGTGTTATTTTGCTCCTTGCCGTCATCGGTTTGGCTGCCGGAATCATTTGGGGGATCCGCGTGCGCCGGCGCAAAAAAAGAACGGGAGATTCCACCGAACCTCCCGTTTCCTTCCGCTGGGACTCCCGCAAGTAATCAGCCACGGGTATGGCGATGGTCCAGCCATACCCCTTCATAAACAAATTCAGCGGGCCCCGTCATATAAACATGTTGATCTTGTTCATCCCATTCGATGAGCAATTCGCCCCCCAGAAGCTTCACCCGGGCTTTCCGATCAAGGCGGCCGGCAAGCACCCCGGCCACGACCGTCGCACAAGCGCCGGAACCGCAAGCCATGGTTTGTCCGACGCCCCGCTCCCAAACCCGCATCCATGCCTCTTGCGGCGAATGGAATGTGACAAATTCGATGTTTGCTTTTTGCGGGAACAGATCATGTTTTTCCAGAACGGGTCCCCACTTTTCGACCGGAAACTTGTCTAAATCCCCCACTTCAATCACCGCATGAGGATTTCCCATGGACACGGCCGTAAACCGAAACGAACCCCCGTTCGCTTCGATCGTTTGGTTCACCGCTTGTTCCCCGCTCAACCGGACGGGAATCTCCGCTGGTGTCAAAACGGGTTTGCCCATATCCACCCTCACGTTTTTCCCGTCCGTCCAAACCGGTTGCACCCCCACTTTGGTTTCGATCGTAAACGTATTTTTCCGGCTTGAAATCTTTTCATAATAGTACTTGGCCACACAGCGCATGGCATTGCCGCATTGTTCCGCCATTGATCCGTCCGAATTAAAGATCCGCATGGAAAAATCCGCCTGTTCGGACGGGTACATCACCACCAGGCCGTCCGCACCGGCTCCCTTGTGGCGGTCACACATCTTCCGTGCCAACGCCGAACATTCCTCAAAAGACGGCTTTTGCGTCTGGTGGATGAGAATAAAGTCGTTTCCAAGTCCGTGCATTTTTGTGAACTTCATGATGTCGTTTTTTTCTCCTTCCCCTCATCGCTGTACGACGGTTTTCACCGGTCTGCGGAAAAAAAACGTGCGCAGGACATCGAACAATCCGGCCAGAATGACGGGCATCGTGGAAGTCACCGTCA
>NZ_JACETT010000081.1:0-1984 GCF_013912365.1 Thermoactinomyces intermedius | reverse complement strand
GTCAAGCGTGTTGGAATCACTTGATAGCGGTCTGAACGAACCATCATTAAAATCACTAATTAGTTCTGCAACAAGTGTCCTGATTCGCTTGGATAATACCGGCGATTTCTTAACCATTCGCTTTGATTCCAGCCAGATGATTTTTGCCTGGTCCTTTTTAGTCGCTGCTGATACAACTTCCGGCCCTGCCTCCCCATCAGCAACCAACATATAAAGAGCAATCGCAGAGCCGAGAGCTGATTTACCATTCTTCCTGGCAACAATAAATAAGAGTTCCCTATATTTTCGTGTCTGGTCGATCTTATGAACAAAGCCAAAAAGCGCCGCGATCATTGCTTTTTGCCACAGCTCCAGGATAAATGGTTTTCCGCCCATTTTCCCTTTACTGTGTTTGCAAAAGTTCTCAATAAACTCAATGGCATGATTGGCCCTTTTGGGGTTATATTCCCATTCACTCTTTTTGTCATTTAAATCAGATACAAGCTTCTGATATACACGCTTAACTTTTTGAGATACAACCTCTTCCCCGGCTTGAATCCTCTCCCAATACTCAAGGATCGGGTTATAATCAAGCGGATACCTAATCACGGGACATCACAAACGCCTCAAATCCGTCATCCGGCTCTTGCTGTATTTCTTTAGGCAATAGATCAGTCAATTGCTTCATAATTGTTCCGTATCGCTGAATCATAGTGTTATAAGTCTTAACAGCCGGATGTTCCCTTAGAATTGAATAATCTCCCTGTGGCATTTCATCAATAGGCCCCTTCTCATCAATTAATATCTTCAACTCTTCAAGTGTAGCTTTCATAAATGCAGCTTCATTAATAAGTCCCTCTGCAACCTGCTTCTTTTTACCTTCTAAGTCTTTGTATATCCTCTTAAGTCTCCTAATCTCTTTCTTTATCTTTTCATCTTTGGTTAATTCCTTTTTTCTAGCCATCGTTATTTCACCTCTTTATCACTCCTCAATGGGTGGGGGTCATGGGAGATTGAGGCGTGTATTTTTCGAAGGTGCCCCCACCGGTCCCTAGCCAAGGTGTTTTACTTTTTGAATCGGGGGGGCTATAACTTCACCAGGTTCCCGCTCTCATCAAACATGACATCATCTCTCGTCGCTTTACCACCATGGTGTTCTTTGTTGTGACAGTCCTGGCATAACAACTCCAGGTTATCAAAGTTAAGACTTATGCTAGGATCATTGATATTGTCTTGAGTTAGATAAACTTTGTGGTGAACAATTTTGCCTGGACCGCCACACCTTTCACACAGTCCAAGCTTTGAAATAAAAAAAGCGTCACGACATTGCCGCCACGCCTTTCCTTTATAAAATGATTTAGCCCATTCCTTGATACGAATCCCTCCTTACTCCAAACAAAAAAGACCACTGAAGTGGCCTATTGCATCTTTTTCAATAGCTCTTCCATACGCTCTTTATTTCGCACTGTATCAGCACTATATACGGAATCCGCTCCACGATACGTGTATTTTGAATTTTGCCAGAAGTAGAATGCAAATTTGTCAATCGGTGTATTTAACTGATCATCATAATACCTATGAACAACTTCCGATTTGAAAATATTCGTCAGCATGTACTCATGTTTTTTTAGATCGCTCAAATATCGTCCCGTTTTGAACTCTTCCACTATATATGTTTCAAATTCTGCTATTTCTTTCAGTTCTGGCCGATAATTGCGCGCCAAAGATGAAAACTCATCACATTTCTCTGTTTCCGTTTTGTCTGATGTTGCGATCTTCTTTATTTCCTCTTGCCAGTTTACCGCTTTGTTTTGATCTTCCTGATGCAGTTTAGTTTCTTGTGCAACCGGTTGACTTTCATCAGGCGAATTAATAACCACAACAAAAAAAGCAATAAAGGATACAAACAACAAGGCAACATTCCTCAATCTATTGCCAAACTTAATTTGTTTGTGGAGTTTGGTCGGATAAATGGACCCGACCACAGAAAAGCGCCAAGCATTTG
>NZ_JACETT010000080.1:0-2275 GCF_013912365.1 Thermoactinomyces intermedius | reverse complement strand
CCGGCAGGGTTTTGTGCCGGAGCCCTTCGACCGTCCCGTCGTTCAACGCGATGTGCGTGATTTCCAATCCGGTGTTTTTCACCGAGTCGGAAGTGACGGCATAGCCATGATTTTGCGAAGTGATCACGGTCCGTCCGGTTGCCAGCTCCTTCACCGGATGGTTTCCTCCGCGATGCCCGAATTTCATTTTTTCCGTGTCGGCTCCGGCGGCCAGCGCGACCAGCTGATGTCCCATGCAAATGCCAAACAGCGGCATTTTCCCCATCAATTGTCGGATGGTGCGGATTCCCTCCGGCACATCCTTGGGGTTCCCGGGACCGTTGGACAACATCACCCCGTCCGGCCGGAAGCGCAGGATTTCTTCGGCTGAGGTACTGTAGGGAACGGTAATCACCTCGCAATTGCGCTTCACCAACTCCCGCACAATGTTGTGTTTGGCTCCGAAATCCATCAAAACCACCCGTTTCCCTTTATTCGGGGAAATATGAATGCTTTTGGTGCTGACGCGCGCCACTTGGTCCCGCATCAACGGAAACTTCATTTGTTCATTCAATTCCGCCAAACTCTCTTCGCCGGTGGTGATGATTCCCTTCATCGTTCCGTGCATGCGGATTTTGCGGGTCAGCATCCGGGTGTCGATTCCGGAAANNCGTGCGCATAAGGGCGCAGGGATTCGTTATCATCGCGCGAGATCCCGTAGTTGCCGATCAGCGGGTATGTCATAACCACAATTTGCCCGCAATAAGAAGGGTCGGTCAGAATCTCCTGATAACCGGTCATGCTGGTGGTAAACACCACTTCTCCCCTTTTGAACCCTTCTGCCCCGAATGATTCGCCAACCAATAACGTACCGTCTTCCAACAGCAATCTTGCTTTCACGGACGCTCCTCCTTTTCAACTACATCAGACAATCGTCATCTTGCCATGTCACTTTTCCGTCCAAGATGGTCAGAACCGGCCACCCTTTTAATTTCCAACCGGCAAACGGGGTGTTGCGGCCTTTGGAAGCAAAGTTCTTTGGATCAATCACTTTTTCCCGGTCCAGATCAATGACCGTGATATCGGCCGGTCCCCCTTCCACCAGGCGGCCGTAAGGCAACCGGAAAACTTGCGCCGGTTTTAAGGTCATCTTGTCGACCAATTCGTGCAACGTGAGCACACCTTTTATGACCAGATGCGTATAAAGCAGCGGAAATGCCGTTTCCAAACCCACAATGCCAAACGGGGCCTGTTCGATGCCCGCCTGCTTTTCTTCTACCGTATGCGGGGCATGATCCGTTGCAATGAAATCGATTGAACCGTCTTTCAATCCCTCGATCAATGCTTGCCGGTCCTCTTTGGAACGGAGGGGCGGGTTCATTTTCCAATTGGGATCGGGCCCCGGAATATCTTCATCACACAACAGCAGATGGTGCGGCGTCACTTCGGCCGTCACTTTTTGCCCGCGGGCTTTGGCCTCCCGAACCAGCCGGACGGACGCTTGGGTACTGATGTGGCAAACATGGTAATGCGCTCCGGTCTCTTCCGCCAGCAAAATGTCCCGCCCCACATGGATTGCTTCTGCAGACGAAGGGATTCCCGTCAGGCCGTGCTTTTTTGCAAACACGCCTTCATGGACGCATCCGCCTTTGGCAAGCGTGTCATCCTCACAGTGGGCCACCACCGGAAGGTCTTCCGCCACGGCTTTTTTCATCGCTTCTTTCATCATCTTGGCACTTTGCACGCCGACCCCGTCATCGGTGACACCGATCGCCCCGGCTTTCTTCATGCCGGCCATATCGGTCAATTCTTCCCCCCGTTGTCCGACGGTGATGGCACCATAAGGCAAAACCCGGGCCAAACCGGTTTTCTTTGCACGGTCGATGACTTCTTTGATTTTGTCCGGCGAATCGGTGACGGGGTTGGTGTTCGGCATCGGCGCAATCGTTGTGAATCCGCCGCGTGCCGCCGCCCGGCATCCCGACTCGATCGTCTCTTTTTGCTCAAATCCGGGCTCGCGCAAATGAACATGCATATCGATCAAACCGGGGCAAACCAGTTTTCCGTCGGCCCAAATCACCGTCACTTCTTCATCCGGCCGGATCTCCGGGGCAATCGCCCGGATCTTTTGCCCGTCAATCCACAAGTCCCTTTGCACCAATTCTTTGCTTTCCGGATCCAACAAATTCCCGTTTTTCAGCAGGATACTCAACGAAAATCCCCTCCCATCGCTCTTTCCACGGCTGCCATCCGCACCCAAACTCCGTTTTTCATTTGTTCGAAAATTTTCGAACGT
>NZ_JACETT010000008.1:0-18201 GCF_013912365.1 Thermoactinomyces intermedius | reverse complement strand
ATTTAATAATATATTAATAAAAATAATGTTTTGCTTGTAATCATTTATTTTTATAAATAATAACACCGTCAAAAAAACAAGTCCCGGCTGAAAAAATGTGTGCAAAAGAATAAAATTGATAAAAAATTCGCATCTGCAAATTTTACAAAATTGTGTTGAAAAAAGTACGATTTATGTAATATTATATGGAAAAGGAAGAGTTATGACGACGGTTTTTACAAGGGGGGAGGATGTCTGCTCCCATTTTTGATAAAGAAGTGATTGGAGCCGGGCGGATGAATGGCCGCCTGATGCTTGACTGAACCGGTTTGGCATGGAGTTTTTCTTTCGCTGTTTATTTTTAATGAGGGACAGGAGGGATTGAAGTGAAAGATCCCAAACAAATTTTAGAGTCGTTTCGTACAGATGTTCAGTCGCGAAACCTTTACTCCAGCCTGTTGAGGCAGTTTGACCTTGAATATCCCAATCCGAGGGGAAACCGGCGCAAACCCAAGCCGTTGGCGGGAAAAAACGTGAATCAGATGGCGGCGGCGTTGTCGGTTTGCCTTGTGACGGGCTTGTCGGCAGGAGTGGGAACCGCTTTTGCCAACAGCGATTTCGGACCCGGCCAACATCCGCTGGATGAGCCTCCGAGCAAGTTGGACCGGAAAATCGAGCAACCGCAGTTTGAAGGAAAAGAATTGGAAAGAAATTTGTCGGATCAACCGGTGGAATTGGAAAATAAGCAAGAAACCCCGAAACCTGAAAAGGATCATCAACCAACAGAGAAAGAATTTCCCTCCATGAAAGAAATTCCTGAAGACATCGGCAAAGCGGTCATTCCATCCGATTCCCCAAAAGTGAAGGAAAAAGAAGCGGTATCATCCGATAAACCATCAGACATGGAAAATTCATCCTCTGACGAGAAGCGTCCGCCCGTGTCGAATCTTCAAGAAGTTCCCAAAGCATCCGCACAACCCGAATCCCGACAGCAAGAGGAAGTGAAACCATCCGAAGTACGGAAAGAAAGCCCGGTGGCAAACCAGGTTGTCTCCGAAGTGACGAAGCCAAAAGAGTCCATCGAGGAGAAGCAATATTCGCCCAAAGCGGCAAACGCTGAAAATAATGAAAACGACGGGTCTGAGACCAAACAGTTGGCGGCAGCCGGTGACGGGGAACAAAATCAGAAGCAAAACCGGCCGCAAACGGAAGAAGGAGGGGTTTTGCCGGATACCGCCGGGAATGACTTGAACGGCGTTTTGTTGGGAAGCGCTTTGTCCATGCTGGGCTCTGTTTACGTTCTCCGCAAGAATAAGGTGGAATCGTCTTGAAATGGGACAAAGCCGTCGCGCTCTCGATCGTGATTCTGGGAGCCTTTTATGCCGGTTATTCAGGGGTTTCGTATTTCCTGAAACGGCAAACGGTGGAAACCACGTCGGAGGCCGTTTCCCAAGCGGTGGTGGAGACCGGAAACGTTTCTTCCCCGCAAGAGGATTGGCTGATCGTCCCCGAGGAGAAAAGGCCAAAGAAAGGGGAACATTTTGCTGATTTGATCATTCCCGGGTTGGAGGCCAAAATGCCGATCATTGAGGGAACGCATGAGGATGAGCTGGACAAAGGAGTCGGGCATTTTGCCGGGAGTGTGCTTCCGGGGGAACCGGATAACGCCGTTTTATCGGGACACCGGGACACGGTGTTCCGTAAAATCGGCCGGTTGAAACCGGGAGATTCGTTGATCGTCCAATCTGAATACGGCAAATTTGCATATACGATTACCAAAACGTGGATCACCACCCCGGATGACCGCACGGTGATCGTTCCGCATGAAAAACCGGTACTCACTCTGACAACCTGCTATCCGTTCACATATGTCGGGCCGGCTCCAAAACGATACATTATCCAGGCAGAAAAAATGATAAAACTTGAGTGACTTCTCAGATCATTAAGGAGGAGAAAAATGGAACGGCCGATCATTCGCCGCAAGATTCCGAGGATTTTGTTTTGGCTGCTCATTATTTACACGGCATGTGTTTCCACGGTGGTTTTGGCCATTCAATTCGGCTTGATTCAATTGCCCCCGCGCCAATTGGAAGCAGCCGGAGAACCTGCACAGAAAAACACGCAGCCTGTCATCGGGGAACTGGCTTTTGCAGAACAATTCGCCAGAGAATATCTCTTTTGGACGCAAGGCAAAGAGGAATCCAGGGCAGAGCGGTTGAAACCCTTTTGGAAACCGAATATGGATGTGCAAGGGGGGCTTGATTTTAAACAGGTTCAGTGGAATTCTTATGCCCGCAACGTGAGTGCATGGGCGGTCAAAGAAAGGGATGACCGGTCCGGTGTGACGGAAGTGACGGTGTATGCCGAAACCATTCTGAGCAACGTGAACAATCCCAATGACCAAAAGAGAGTGGACCGGTATATGATTGTTCCCGTCAAGAAAGCCGGTGAGTCCTATCTTGTCGTGGGATACCCCCGTTTTATCCCGCCGCCGGTTGCCAAGGCACCCGCTGAGGAGGAAGAGAACCGGAAAGAAAGTGGCGGGGAAGCGGTGGATCAAAAGGTTCGTGACGAAGTGGAACAGTTCATGAAATCTTTTTGGAAGGTGTATACCACCGGAACATCTGAAGAAATCGCTTATTTTGAAAAAAATAATCAATCTTTGCCGGGTTTGACCGGAATCTTGTCATTTTCCGAGATGAAACAGCTTACCGTCCGCAAAAAACAGGATGTCTATCTTGCCGATTGTGATGTCTTGCTGGAGGATCTGGCTTCGGGAGCCAAGATCACGGATCATTACCGCTTTGAGCTCGTCAAAGAAGGCGGACGTTGGTATGTAATCAGTATGGAACAAGGAGAGGTCTGACGAGATGACACACATGATGTTACTGGTAGCAGGCCCTGGCGAAAAACTCCAGGAAACGCTCGGGGCGGAAATTGGATCGTTGTTTTTTCTGGCAGTGATTTTTATCAGTTTGACACTGTTTTGGAAACGCGCATTTACTGCATTCATCGGTTTTGCGTTGTTTGCGATGCTGGTCAGCGTCTTCATTTTCCAACCTGAATTGATTTCATCACTGGGCTCCGACGGATTTCGCTGGTTGTTCGAGGCCTATTTGAAATGAAGCAAATTCGTGTGTACAACCAGGTTTTTCGCATTGAAAAAACCGTCTATTCCATACAGGGAATCCATTTACCATTACCGGTATCTTACCGGCAAATGGCGTTTTTTGTCGGAGCCTTGATTGTGATGGTGATTTTAAACAAATTTCCGCCGGTCAGCTGGATCGATTTTTTTCTTGTGAAATTTGTGGGGATTCCGGCCCTGGTTTCTTGGTTTTTCACAAGAAAAACGCTGGATGGCAAAGCGCCGCACCGGTTTATCATACGATGGATCGAACATTTTTTCAGTCCGCATCACTTTGCGCGTTACAAGGAAATTGAAAAACCCAGAGATCATGTTTATCAATACGAAGGGGAAGTATCATACCGATTTGCATCCAGGAGGGAGTTGCCGTGACGCGCATACCTTTTCCCGTGAAATATTTTGAAGACAACTTGGTTTTCGGGCAAGATGGAGCCGTTTACGCTTATTACGAATTACAGCGGTTTAACTATGATTATCGGTCAATGGATGATAAGCTCAGCCTCCATGCGAATTTGGAGGCTTTTTATTGGAATATCCATGCGGATACGCACGCATTGGTGGTACCTCAGTACCAAAGCCTGGAAGAACAGCGCCGGGTGATGGAGGCAGGTTTGTGTGACGAATTGAAAGAGACGGGAAAAAAGCATATTCAGGCGGCAGTGGAACATTTACGCGGAAAAGAAATACACCAAAATCGTTTTTTTATGGGGGTCAAGTTGAAACCGGCCACGGTCAAAGGGCTTTCTTTTTTAAATGAGCTCCGGTATATCTGGAAAGATTTTAAAAGGTATTTAAACAATCAGGCCGGAACGGATGCCCCGGAAATTTTTGAAGAGGAAATCCAGGCGTATCGTGTGCAGGAGGAAATGATTTTTTCCAGGATCAATGGTTATTTGCGTGCCAGACGTGTGGATACCGCTGATCTGGAATGGCTGATCCGACGGGGATTTTATCGCGGGATCGGGGAAGCGCCGCGGCGGAAAGACTGGAAACCCAAGGCCCTTCCGGCAGAAGTCAAAGGGAAAAAAGGAATCCGTCCGGCCAGGGATATTTTGACATTGGCGGAAGGCCGGTTTGATGATTCACACGGCCGGAATTTGATCGTTGAACAACACGTGTCGGGAAAAACCAAAAAAGGATATATGGCTTTTCTGACGATTTCCCACATCCCTGATAAATCGCCTTTCCCGGGATTGGAATGGTTATATCACCTGCAAAACCTTTCGTTTCCCGTGGAGGCCTCGGTCCGGACGGAGACGATCGAATACGCCAAAGCGTTATCCCAGGTGTTGAAGAAGAAAAAAGAACTGAAAGCCGAGGACGAACACGCGGCGGAAAGCGGCGTGGAAACCGCATATCACATTTTGCACAGCCGCCAGGATGCCAATGAACTGGAAAACCATTTGCGTACCGACAAATTTCCATTAATCACAACTTCTGTCGTTTTATGTGTCTACGCTTCTTCACCCGAAGAGTTGAATTTACGGATTCAGCTGGTGAAGGATTTGTACAGCGACATGATGATTCAGGTGGAAGTTCCCTATGGAGACCAATGGCGTGGGTTTAACGAATTCATTCCCGGTGCGAAAAGGTACATCCATGACTATATTCATTACATGGAACCGGCTGCCGTGGCCGCCGGCATGATCGGAGCCACCCGACAGCTCGGGGACGGACAAGGTCATTTTATCGGGATGTCCCGCAATTTGCCGGTCTTTTTCCAACATGACCGGGGACCCAAGGATAAAAAGTTAAGCACGACGGCATCCGCCGCATTTATCGGGGCGTTGGGGGCCGGAAAATCGCTGGGTGCCAACTTGCTTGCCTATCAAGCACTGTTAAACGGCGCCAAAGTGCTGATTTTCGACCCCAAAGATGAACGGGCGCACTGGGTGGATGCGCTGCCGGAATTAAAGGACATGACCCGGGTGGTCACCCTGCGGGCAAGCCGTGAAGACCGCGGGAAGCTGGATCCGTTGGCGGGCGTGGTCAGTCCGTCCGAAAAACAAGCGGCGGGCGAGACCGCCAAAAAAATATTGCAGTTTCTGGCGCGGTCTGAAGACGGCACATATGAGGCGATTGTGATCGGAAAAGCTGTCGATGAAGTGTTGAAACATCCGGAACCGAGCATGATGAAAGTCATTGATCAATTGCGTGAGGTGACCAAAGAAGCTCCGGAAAAACGGCAGGACAGCCTGGAAGAGATTGTGGATGTGTTAAGTTATCTGGCGACGTCCGGGCAAGGCCAACTGTTGTTCGGGGACGGCACGCAAAAGGCCATTGATCTGTCCATGCGTTTGACCATTTTGCAGGTGGAGGATTTGAAACTTCCGGATGAAAGCAAATCCGATTATGGCCGGATGGCCATTGCCCTCTTGATGGCGATTTCCGATTTTTCCCGCCGCTTTTCCAACCAGTCTTCAAATGAGTTTAAGCTGGTGTTGTTTGATGAATCATGGCGGTTGGCCAAAGTCAGTGAAGGAAGAGCGATTTTGGAAGAATTGGTACGGACCGGACGCAGCAAAAACGCCGCCATTTACTTAATCAGCCAGAACGCCAAAGATTTGTTGGGAGAAGAGATTCGGTCCAATCTGGGGTGCCGGTTTGTTTTCCGGTGCCGGGATGCGAAAGAGGCGGAAGCGGCCTGCCACATCCTCGGCATTGAACCGAATGAAGAAAACATTGAAACGATCCGGAGCTTGCCGACCGGAACCTGTTTAATGTCCGATTTGGAGAAGCGGGTGAATGAAGTCGAAATCCGCGTGCTGGAAGAGCGGCTGTTTGAGGCTTTCGACACCCGTCCCGGTTTCAGGAAGCAAAAACAACCCGAAGATGTGCAACTGGATGCATATCAATCTGTCCCATAAAGGGGTTTCCGATAAAGAATAAAGCGGAGGAGACCTGCTCGATGAACAGAAGACAAAATCTGCTAAGATTTCTTGTCGTTTTCATACTGATCGCCGGCATGTTGGGAAATCATCCCGTCACCATGGCGCAGGAAGAGCAAGAGCAGCAGCAAAAATCGGATGGCTACAGCCTGATCACCGATTTGTTGACGATTTTCCCGAAGGAACAAGTTGAAAAAGCCAAAGCCAAAGGATATGACGTACGGTTTGCCAAATATCAGCCCAGCCAGTACAACCTTGAAATTTATACCGAAGAGACGTCCATGTTTGAATGGGATGCCAAAATATCCAATCAGGCGTACATTCTGCTCAATGAGATTAACAACTTTATCTGGCAAGCGTTGTTGTCGTGGAACTTTACCGTGATTTTGATTGTGGAGAATGCCTTTTCCCTTGATGTGGTCGACCAGTTTGCCGATGCCGTGGAAAAAGCGGTTCAGCAATTGGCCGGTTTTACCGGGGCGGGTTACGGAGACACAGGGCTGATGGGCAACTTTATGACATTGATGATCATTATTGCCGGTGCCTGGATTGCTTACAAAGGATTGATTAAGAAAAACACGACGGAAGCGCTGACCGGCATGCTCACCAGTGTGGCTGTATTGATCCTGGGGATCGCTTTTTTTGCCAATGCCGGCAGTGTGATGAAATATTTGAATGAAATCAGCAGCGGACTGAGCCAGGAGTTGATG
This sequence comes from Thermoactinomyces intermedius, assembly GCF_013912365.1. Taxonomy (NCBI): domain Bacteria; kingdom Bacillati; phylum Bacillota; class Bacilli; order Caryophanales; family Thermoactinomycetaceae; genus Thermoactinomyces; species Thermoactinomyces intermedius. The sequence goes on along the minus strand of NZ_JACETT010000008.1, from coordinate 11,476 downwards.
GGCGTCGGCATTGAATTTCAGGAAGACCTCGATGAAGACGAGATGAATTATCCAGCGGAGGTTTCGTCCCTGGTCATTTCCGACAAGCTCTACAATATGATGGTTTATGAGCCTTACATCATGTTGCAGTATGCCAAAACTTCCAATGATTCCGAGTTGACCCAGGGAAGAATCGAAAAGATCCTGGCCTTTAAACCCGGAAGTACGGCGCGGGAACAGGCCGTGGAATACGAGGCCAAAGAAATGAACAACCCGATGGTGAAAAAAGACGGGGTATTCCAACGCTTAACCTTGTTGATCCTGCTCTGTGTTTCCCATTTTATCCTGGGATTGCTCTTTTTCATCATTGCCGGGGCGATGATTGTGTATCAATTTTTGTTCGTGCTGATTGCCTTGTTTGCCCCCTTCGCCTTTTTGATCGCGTTAAATCCGTCTTGGTCAAGTGTGGCCGTCAGTTGGTTTAAAAAGTTTGTCGGTTACCAGTTGATCAAATTGATCATCGGTGTTTTCTTCAGCATGTTGCTTACCATCTCGCAATTCCTCTATCAAATGAGTCCGCCGGAACGGGTGGGTTATATCTGGACCATCGCCATGCAACTGATCTTGGTGATTGGAGTCATTTGGAAACGGGAGGAATTGTTCAGCATCATGAAAGCCCCCATGGGCAAAATCGATGACAGCTTAAAAGGGCAATTCAATATTCAAATTCCGATCCAACAGATGACCAAGTACACCCAAACACTCGCACAACAAGCCGGAAAAATCAAAGTGCGGAAATAGCTGCTGTTTTGCATCGGCGGTTTTGGCAAGCAGGAGGGAAAATGATTGTTTAACACAAATTTGCCCAGTGGACGCCGTCGCCTGTTTTTACTGGTTTTGTTTGTTTTTGTGGTTGCCGGGTTTTCAGCCAAGTATTTGCTGATCCATCTTGGCTGGGTGGGAAATGCCGGTCAGCAGGAAAAAAATCCCCAGGCCCGGCCGGAGCAAACCGCAAATCCGGCGGAAGTGTTGCCCGCTTTGTCACCGGAAGAGCTCCAAAAGGCGCGACAAACGGCAGATGCTTTCATGCGGGCTTATGCGAACCGCAATACGGATGAAGCGGACCGGTGGCTTCAGTCCGTGAAGCCTTATGCCTCGGATTCCTTGTTGGCCTTGCTCAAGGAGGAGACAAATTTCCTGAAAGAAAAAGGTGTGAAATTCATCAGTGCGTTGAAAGAAATCCGCAATCTCCAATGCCAGGAGCAATCGGGTGAAGTCCGGTGTTTGGCAGAAACCGTCACCGAAGAAAGCGAGAACGGAAAAACCATTCCCATCGAGCGGGTTTATCAGGTGACATTGACGGAGCAAAACGGAAATTGGATTGCACAGGAGGTGGAAGTGCGTGGAAGTTTTGACTAGACCGGAACTTTCCGCCTTCCGCCGCCGCAAGCCCCGGAGAAAACAGGGGATGTCCCGGAACGTCAAAGGGTTTGCCTTGCTTTGCTTGTTGGGGCTGGCCACATTTGTTTTCTTTTTCATTTCCGTTTTGGGAGCAGTGTTTGTCAGTTTGTTTTCATCTTCTTCTTCCGAAACGAACCGGATGGAACAATGGGACGTGGCGGAAAGTTTTCCGAAAGAGGCGGAAGCCTATTTGCCCATCTATCAGGAAGCCGGAAAAAAATACGGCGTGCCTTGGCAAATCCTTGCTGCCATCCACAAAGTGGAGACCGATTTCGGCCGGGATTTGAGTGAAAGTTCCAAAGGGGCGCGGGGCCACACCCAATTCATGGATAAGACGTGGGTCGGATGGGATTACCCGGGCGGAACGCGTTTGGGGGATTTGCCGGATTCCGTGGATATCACGGATCCGAAGTTGATTGAAAAATACGGGGGATATGGGATTGATGGGGATCAGGACGGCAAAGCGGATCCGAACAACCCTGTCGATGCCATTTATTCCACCGCCTATTATTTAGCGAGAAATTATCAGGAGGGAAAAGATTGGTTTGCCCGGGGCGGACCCGTCTGGCAATACAATCATGACTATGAGAATTATGTGCTGAAAGTCAAGGAATATGCTGAATCCTTTGCCAAGCCGGTGATTTCGAAAGCAACCGGCCTTGCTTCCGGCGGGTTTCTCTGGCCGGTGGAAGGGGGAGAAGTGACGTCCCCGTTTGGGCTCCGCTTTCACCCCTTGAAAAAGGTGTACCGAAAACACGAAGGAATTGATATCGCCAAACCTTTGGGATCCCCCATTTATGCCAGCAATGGCGGTGTGGTGGTGGAATCGGGGAAATCCAGCGGGTATGGCTGGAAGATTGTGATTGATCACGGAAACGGCTACCGGACCTTGTATGCCCATATGTATCCGCAAGATGTTCAAGTCCGTGTCGGACAGGAAGTCAAAAAAGGGGATGTGATTGCCAAAGTGGGTTCCAATGGGTGGAGCACCGGTCCCCATTTGCATTTTGAAATTTTGAAAGACGGGCAAGTGGTTGATCCGATGAAAATTGTGAAAAAATGAATCCTTGCTCCGGTTTGGGGAAGGAAAAGAAGGACAACGGGAGAATGCCTGATACAGGACTGGACGGAGTGAAAAGAAAGGTGGGGTTGGATTGTTTCCTTGGAATAATGTTCCCAAGGGCGGTGAAGAGCAGATGCGACAGGTCGCCAAATGGTTTTTTTACGCGATTATCGGCGTTGCATCTGTGATCGGGATCTTGTATTTGTGGAAGTTTCTTGCAGAGTTGTTCGGGGAAAGTGATCAAGCCAAAACGGCGGGAAAAGCGACCAACTGGGCATGGGATACACTCTCATCCATCGGAATCTGGGCGCTTGCCGTGCTTCCTTGGTTGATTTTACTCGTGATTTTGATTGTCATTGCCATTTTGGCCGGGCGTTGGTCCACCAAATCCCATTATCGGAGCCGGGCCAAAAGGGGAGTGAAATATTTACGCATTCTGCCTTCGTACGACACCGAACTCGATTTGGATAAAATCTCAGAATTGACAAGAACTTTCGGGAGCATGATTCGTCCGATCCGTATGCGGATCCAATACGGGCGCCCTTGGTTCCGCTGGCGATTTGCCATTCCGGAAGGCAGCAACCAAATTGGCATTTACCTGGCTTACCCCGAGGACAAAGAGAATAGTGTAAAGGACACCTTGCGCAGTGTTTATCCTTCTGCAGAGTTGCATGATATCAAGGAAGAAGAATTCCCCACCCCGAAAAAAGGGGGAATCGGCGGACACTTCATCTTTAAATTCAAAACCAAAGGGTATCCCTTGACCTCGTTGCTCCAAAGCAAACAGAGCCAATTGGGAAGCATTTTAAACTGTCTTCGTTCCGGAACCTATTTGGATTTGCAATTTTCCCCGGTCAGCTGGCGGGCTGTGGAGGAACGTTCGGGAAGTGCCCGGAGCCTGTTGACCAGCAAAAAGAACAAAGACATGGGACCGGAAGAGCGGATCCGTCGCGCCGGGTTGATTCAACGCTTGACCGGGCGTGAACTTTCCTTTCAAGTGCGCCTTTCGATCTGGTCCAATCACGAAAATGCGGAAGCGGTGGTCCGTTCCACGGCAGAGTCGGTTCAAACCGCGATGAAGTATGACGGGGAACTCCGTTTTATCCGCCAACCTTGGTGGAATCCCATGAAAGACAACAACCTGGTTCCGATTCCCTGGCCGTTGACCTTGATGGCTTGGACGTCGGATGAGATTTCGAGCTTGTTCCATTTGCCTCCGGCCAATCATTACATTTATCGTCCTCCGGCAGAAGATGGCCCCAACGCGCGGGGATATGTGGCGCATTTGCAGGAAAACGAAAGGACATTGGAGCCGGGCGAATTGACCGAGGGCGTGAAAATCGGAAAATTGAAACATCCTTTTGATGACCGGGAAGTGCGCGTCAACTTCGAACAGCTGAACAAACATTTTGTTTTAACGGGTGCCAGCGGCATGGGGAAATCCAGTGTCGCGATGGATATGGTTCAGTCGCTTTTGGATGAGTGGTTTGACAATCCGGATAAAAGCCCGGGATTCACTATTATTGACCCGGCCAAAGAGTTGGTGGCGATCATTGAAAACCGTTTGCGCATCGCAGAAAAATTCGGTGTGAAGTTCCCCCGGGAGAAAATCCATCACCTGAATCTGTCGGATGATACCACTCAACTTCCGGCATTGAATATGCTTCATCGTCCGGAAAACGTCACGCCCGGACAGATGGCCCATCAGTTGGCCACCATCTTGGTGGACTTTGAATTTAAAGAAGAATCCATTGAACGCTCGCGCCGGCTCGTTGAAATTGCGGTGCAGAGCCTGTTGGAAGATGAGGAAACCCATACGATTTTGGGCATCGATGATCTGTTCAGAAACCATCAGTTCAGGGAAAAAGTGGTCAAAAACGTGCAAGATCCTTATATCAAACGTTTCTGGGCCAACACCGATGAGCAGGAAATCAGAAGAGAAGTGGAGCCGGTATTGTACCGGTTGGACCGGATCTTGCAACATTCCACGCTCCGCCGTCTGTTCTGCCAAAAAGGGTTGAGTCTGGATCCCCAAAAGTATATGGATGAAGGGCATATTGTCCTGATTGACACCAATGGAATCAAGGACTACAACTTGCGGGTTCTGGTCGGTTATTTGATCAACCTTTACTATCAGGCAGCGCGAAAACGGAGCACTTCTTCCAAATTCCATTTAATGTTGGTGGAAGAAGCCCATATGATTCAAATTCCGCTCATTACCGAGATTTTGCAAGAGGATAAAAAATATCCGTTTGGACTGGGGCTTGTGACCAGGGAGATCGATCACTTCGAAAACCACGAATTGATGCAAGCGATCCGTTCCTATATCGGGATGGTCATCAGTTGCGGCCAGACGGAAGGTTCGGATGAAGTGGAAAGCCTGACGCGGAAATATATCAAAACCAGTCTGGTGGAATCGTTGCCTGAACGAAATGCCGCGGTCTACATCCGCTCCAAGCGGAAAGGCCGGAGCGATGTAACGACATGTGTGGTTACCAATGAACCGCCGGTCGTGTACCGGCCTGACGGCAAGCCGGCAGACCATCGCACGGCGGAGAAAGATGAAGCCATGAATTGGGGATTGGAATGGGGTTTAAACGCTCTTCACCATGACGGGGAGACCCGTCCCATTGAGCAAGTGGACAAAGAAATTTCGGATTATATGGATCGTACTTTATATGAAAATCCGCCTTCGGAAAATGCCAACTGATCGTAAGCATAAGGGAACCGGTCCGGTTGAAGGATCGGTTCTTCTCCACTTTTCGACAGAGAGGAAGACAGAAATTGGGCAACCTGATCAAAGCAATCTTTGGGCTTTTTGCCAATCTGATTCCTATTATTGAAACGCTTTTTTTGACGTTTGTGATTGCCAGGTATTTGGAGTCGACTTCCACCGGGATCATTTTGTTTATCGTGTTGATGATCGGTTCGTTTATCTGGCATTCCCTGGTCAAGGGGATTGCCTGGGGGGCCATGGTTTATTTGACGATGACCCAAGGGGATTCCTCCGGCATGCTCTTTGCCGTCATCTTCGCATTGGTGGTCGGGGTTTTGCGTTTTTTCTTGGAAAAATGGTTGCGAAAATAACCGCCAACGTCTTTATTGGATCGTATGTTTTGAAGGGAAAAGTAGAAGAATACTCCTAAACAATTTCACTTGTTTAGGAGTGTCTGTCATGCCCAAAATCCTTGCCGTGGGAACTGCAGTCCCCCCCTATTCCGTGAAACAGGAAGAAGCCCAGGCGTTTGCCAGGGAATTATTTGCCCCGTCTTTTCCGCAAATCGAACGTTACATGTCCGTTTTTGATCACGCTTCCATCCACAACCGGTATATCAGCCAACCGATCTCTTGGTATAAACAACAACACCCGTTCACGGAAAAAAACCGGATTTACGTCGAAACCGCGACCGAACTGGGGGAAAAGGCCATCCGGACGTGTCTGGATAAGCAAGGATGGACTCCAAAGGACATCGATCATTTGGTGTTTGTCTCGACGACCGGGATAGCAACGCCCAGCATGGATGCCCGTTTGATCAACCGGTTGTCGATGAAAAGCGATGTGAAGCGTACCCCGGTTTGGGGATTGGGCTGTGCCGGAGGGGTGGCGGGACTGGCCAAAGCTTATGAATTTGCCAGAGCTAATCCGTCGGAAAAAATATTGCTGCTGGCCGTGGAATGTTGCAGTTTGACCTTTTGTCCTTCGGATCATTCCAAAAGCAACTTGGTGGCCACTTCGTTGTTTGCAGACGGGGCGGCCGCCGTTTTGATCTGCGGGGATCAGGTATCTCTTCCGGACGGGACATTTCCGGAAATTGCCGCGACTCAAAGTTTTTTGTGGCCGGAAACGGAAGAGGTGATGGGATGGGATTTGACCGCAGACGGATTGAAAGTCATTTTTTCCCGCAGCATTCCCGAACTGGTGCTGAAAAAAGCGAAGCCGGTGGTGCAACGGTTTTTTGATGAAGCCGGGGTCCCTTTATCACAAGTTGATGTGTTTTTAACCCACCCGGGCGGGAAAAAAGTGTTGGAAGCTTATCAAAAAGCGTTGAATCTCCCTCCCGGGAGCCTGGACGGAGCCTTTGAAATATTGGCCGGTTACGGCAACATGTCATCAGCGACGGTCTTGTTTCTTTTGGAACGGGAGCTCATGCAACCACATCCTGCGGGAAGTTACGGCCTCATGGCAGCGATGGGCCCGGGTTTCAGCCTGGAATTATCTTTGTTGCATTGGGAAAAGGAGGGATGATCATGCCGGTCCGGGGAAGTTGGCTGTTATGGATCCTAGTCATTGTGCAAAGGCTTTATGAACTGCGGATTGCACAAAAAAACGCCCGGTGGATCCGGGAACAAGGAGGCGTTGAATACGGCGGAAAACATTATCCGTGGCTGGTTTTGATTCATGGATGCTTTTTTCTCAGTTTGCTTTTGGAGGGGCGATGGGGAAGGACAGAGCCGGTTTCATGGTGGTGGGTGCCGTTTCTGTTGTTTTTGGGGGTGCAGGGGTTAAGGATATGGGTGATGCGATCCCTGGGGAAATACTGGAACACCCGGATTTATGTGATTCCGGGCAGAAAACCCCAAAACCGCGGCCCTTACCGCTATATAAGGCATCCGAATTATGTTGTGGTCCTGTTGGAGTTTGTTTTGTTGCCGCTTTGTTTTGGAGCCTACGGCACGTTAATCGTTTTTCCCCTCGTAAACTTCCTGTTTTTGTATTTGATCCGCATTCCGGCGGAAGAAAAAGCTTGGCAAATGTATGGGGAAGACCCGGATGAAATCATGAAGAAACACCGTTTTTTCCCTTCGTTTCAGAAATAAAAAATCCCCCGGGCGGGGGATGATGTCAGCCTGTCCGACGGGCGGACCCGCTTTTTTCCCAGCAATCGGCATTGGTCAGGTCTTGGATCTGATCGCTGGTGAAACTCGGGTTTTTCCCTTCTTTCAGTTGTTGATGATAGTTTTGGAGCACGGCAAACGCCACTTTTCCCAAGAGGAGGATGGCAATCAGGTTGAGTATCGCCATCAAGCCCATAAATAAATCGGCCAAATCCCAAACGACTTGAACTTGAGTGACAGAGCCCCAAATGACCATGGCAACCACGGCCAAACGGTAAATCAAAAGCCAAGTTTTGTTTTCGCGAATAAATTCGATATTGGTTTCCCCGTAATAGTAGTTCCCGATCAAAGAGGAGAAAGCAAACAGGAAAATGCTGATGGTCAAAAAGTGTTCCGCCCACACGCCTACTTGCTGGTTCAAAGCCAATTGGGCAATTTCAATGCCGGAAAGGTTGTCGTGAGTAAACGCGCTGGAGAACAAGACAATCATGCTTGTACAACTGCAGATGATCAACGTATCCACAAAGACGCCGAGAGCTTGAATCATCCCTTGTTTGGCGGGATGTGAAACCGTGGCGGTTGCCGCCGCGTTCGGTGCACTTCCCATCCCGGCTTCATTGGAAAAGAGTCCGCGCTTGATTCCCTGCATCATGGCCGCACCGATTCCGCCGCCGACGGCTTGTTCCAGCCCGAAGGCACCGGCGAAAATTTGCTTGAATACGGCCGGCAACTGCGTAATGTTTGTCAACACGACATAAAGAGCGAGCAAAATATAGATGACTGCCATGACCGGAACCATCCACTCCGTGATACGGGCCACCCGTTTGACACCACCGAAAATAATAACCGCAAAAACCACAGCAATAATGAGTCCGAGTACGGCCCGGTTGATGCCGTAGGTGGATTCAAAAGCCACCGTAATGGTGTTGGCCTGTACGGAGTTGAAGACAAGCCCGAAGCACAGGGTGATCAGGATTGCAAACAAAATCCCCATCCACCGTTTGTTGAGTCCTTTTTCCATATAATAAGCGGGTCCGCCGCGAAACGTATCCCCGTCCTTCACTTTATAAACTTGCGCCAGGGTTGCTTCGATGAATGCGGAGGCACTGCCGATGATGGCAATCAGCCACATCCAAAAAACAGCACCCGGACCGCCGATTGCAATCGCCATGGCGACACCGGCAATATTCCCGACGCCGACACGGGACGCCGTACTGATACAAAATGCCTGAAACGATGAAATCCCGTCTTTTTTTCCCATTCCTTCGCCGAGCAAACGAAACATTTCTTTGATAAACCGGAACTGGACAAAGCGGGAACGAATGGTAAAATATAAACCCGCAACAATTAACAAAGCCACAATGACATACGTCCATAACACATCATTGATTGCCAGTACATACTTGTCTAATAGATCGACCATCCGATCACCTCTGTTCAAGAAATTTACACATTTACACAATTTATTTTATATCACAAAAAAATACATTTCGTCATTGGATGAATATAACAATCCAAATGAACAGAGGTGATTAATTGGAAGATGAATTGTTTTCAAATCCTTCCGACAAATTTCTTTTCTTGGTTCGTTGGTATACATCATGGGGATTGCGGGGCTTTTGGGCGATGCGAAATCCGACGGCAACAAAATAGATGGTTTTTTTTTCGGGAATATACCGGTAGATCAATCGGAGATCAGGGCGTTGTCTTTTGCGGGGTCGTGCGACGGAAAAAAATTTTTTCTTCCGGAATCCGGTCAGCGGGGGATATTTCAACCGGGCGGCTTTGTAAGGGTTTCGGATGACTTGGACAATGGCGCGGTCCAGTTGGATCAAAAATTCCTTGAATCGTTTTCGTCCCAACCTGCTGGCGATGAATAACAAGTCGTCGCGAAATTGCGGGTGATACTTTTCAATCATGAGGACGATGATCCTTTGTCGATCGTTTGTTCAAAGAAGGCAAGGCGGGACATTTGTTCCGGCTTTTCCAGCCATTGGGTTTCCGGAAGCCGGCTCCGTTCCTGCAACATTTCGTTCCATTTCATGTCCTCCAAAATTTCCTCCAGTTCTTCCAAACGGTGCATCAGCTGTTCATACGTCTTTATATCCAGAATCACGGCCCGCAACTGATTGTCATGGACCAATCCGAGCTTTTTGCAGGTGTTCAACAGATCATCAAAGAGGTGGCGGTTATTCATTTCCTTGAGCTCGCTGGTGGAAATCAGTTCATTTTGAGCAAAAGGTTTGGACACGGGATCGAACACCTCCGTTTCTGTTATAAGTCTATTATACCTTTTATCGGGTAATTCATGAATATTTTGCTTTTACTGAAACAGAATAATACATCACGGCATGAAAACGGGTTCCATGCCGTGACAAACCGGTCAGTTGCCGATCCGGCGCTGTGCATATTTGGCCAGTGCCGGATGATGGGTTTTCAGTTCTTCAAACAAAGATAAAAACGTTTGGCGAATATCCCATTGCGCTTCCGGGGATGTTCGCAAATTGATCAGGTGGTACAGCTCCCACAAACTGGCCGTGGCGGTGACTTGCCGGTGGTGCGCGTTCGTCACCACATAGGCGGCGGCTTCCGGATTCCATGACTCGATGTCTTGGTAGACGTTTTCCGCTTCATGGAGGAAGGATTCAAAACGTTCTTCCAGTCCGGCTTCCCGGATGTGGGGAGGGATGGTATATCCGAGATGAATGGTTGGCAAGCCGTGGCTGAAGTGTGTACGACGGTTGTGACGGAGCAGTTGGTGCCAATTTGCCTCGGAAATGAGCAATTCAAACTGGTAATGAATATGATCAAATTCCCATCGGGGATTGTCAAAAAAGCGCAGTTCGCTTAACGCCGTTTCGGCAATATGTTCCTTTTGTTCTTTGGAATACGAACGGGCTTGTTGCTGTGCTTGCTCATAAGAAAGAGCTGTTTCGCTGATGAGCAGCCGGGTGACCAGTTCCGTCAACGCTTCTTCATAGTCCGGAATGTGAACCATGCGGGCGCGCGGGCCATGAACCGGTTGCAAAGACGGGACTTGCCCGGAGAAAAGTTCTTTCAGCTTTTCTCTGGTGTGCAGCAGATAATCGTTCGGTTTTACATATTTCAACAGCGTCGGGATCACCTGGCTGATTTCCCGTTCCATTTCTTTGGCCAGCTTGCGGCATTCGTCGTAGGGGCTGGACAGAAGCCGGACCAAAGTGTCCCGTAACGCACGTCCGTTGCCGGTCATGCCCAGGTTGGTGAACGTGGCCAAAGTGAGGACATAGCGGGCATCTTCAAACGCGATTTTTTCAATCCGCATCTGGCAGGCGCGTTCCGATTCGCCCGGGTTTTGCGGGATCACCTTCACCAAATATGAGATCAGGCCATCGAGCAATTGCTCATATGTGTCATAAGCTTTGTCCTGCAAAGACAAAAATTTTTCTTTCAACCCGGGGTTTTGTTCCAGAACGGGAGGTACATAAAAATCGCCCCGTTTCGGCCGCTGATAACGCTGGCTGTATTCGGTGAAACTGTTAAACGGGTTGGCCAATTCCAATTCCGCCGATGCCAGCCGGCTGATCTTTTCAATTCCGATGTGTGCAACGGCGTGTTCCGCCACGCTGCTGTGGCCGTAACCGACAACCCATTTTTCATGAAAGCGGGCCGCTTTTTCCGAATGCTCCCGGGCGGCACCGGTCGTCTTCAGATTGACGTTTAATTCTTCATCGGACAACAACTTTCGCAAATTGTCGCGGAAGCTGGCTGAAGAGCGGCTCACATAGGCAAAAATGACGGCAATCACTTCTTCAGGCAAATTAAAAATGGTGTATACATTTTTATCAAGATTGGATACATAATGGGATAAATCGATTTTTTGCTCCTGTTTCATACTTCCACCCTCCCTGTCATTGCCTTACATTCTAGCAAAATTCCTGCCAATGGAAAATGGAGAAAAATGTTGTGAAATGATGTGAGAAAGTTTAAGCTAATTTTGAGCTGACGAAAGGTAGGAGGATGAAGATGACAACCAGATACAAAGTCCTGACGATTGCAGGTTCCGACAGTAGCGGAGGCGCAGGAATCCAAGCAGACTTGAAAACATTTCAGGAACGCGGCGTCTATGGAATGTCAGCCATCACCACCATTGTGGCG
>NZ_JACETT010000079.1:0-3366 GCF_013912365.1 Thermoactinomyces intermedius | reverse complement strand
ATATAGTGTATATGTAATACATATACAGTTAAAAGAGGTTTTTTCTATGAAAATAATTATTAAAAACGGTTCCGAACAACCTTTATATCAACAAATAAAAGATCAAATTAAAGATGCCATTCTCCGTCAAGAATTAAAAGAAGGAGAAAAACTACCTTCCATTCGTTCATTAGCAAATAATTTGCATGTTAGTGTTCTTACAACGAAAAGAGTATATGAAGAGTTAGAGAAAGAAGGCTTTATTGTAACTATTGTAGGAAAGGGGTCATTTGTAGCGTCTGAAAACATGGAAATGTTATCGGAATTTAAAAGGCATCTGGTGGAAAAAAAACTCTCAGAAGTGTGGCAAATGGCTAAAACTCTTGGAATAAATAAAGAAGAACTTTACTCAATGATGGATATCATTTTTGAAGAGGATGATGAATGATGAAAGCCGTTTTAGAGGTAAATAACTTAAAAAAAGAGTTAGGTAGTTTCAGCTTAGAACAATTAACTTTTTCACTAAAGGAAGGCTGCATAACAGGATTTATCGGTGTAAATGGTTCTGGGAAAACAACAACAATTAAAACCATTCTTGGACTTTATCCAAAAGATGACGGTAGCATTAAATTTTTTGGCAAAGAGATAGAAAAAAATGAATACGAAATAAAAAATCGCATTGGTGTAGTTTTAGACGAAGGCTATTTTTATGAAGAGATGACATTGAAAGAAATGAAGAGTATTATTGCCCCGGCATATACGAATTGGGATGAATCTGTTTTCTTAAACTACATAAATCGTTTCAATTTAAAATTAGACCAGAAAATTGCCACTTTATCGAAAGGTATGCGTATGAAATTTGCTATTACTTTAGCTCTATCTCACCATGCGGATTTATTAATAATGGATGAACCAACAAGTGGGCTTGATCCATTAATTCGTAATGAGTTAATGGAAATACTTTTAGATTTCATGGAGGAAGAGGGGAAAAGTGTTTTCTTTTCTACTCATATTACATCTGATTTAGAGAAAGTAGCAGATATGCTTATTCTAATCGACAATGGCGAAATCGTATTCAATGAAAGTAAAGACGAACTATTAGAAAGACACGCTTTGATAAAAGGTGATAATAGTTTAATAAATGAACACTCGACTAAATTATTTTTAAGATTACGTCAAACACCATTTGGATTCCAAGGAATTACTAATAAAGTAGACCAAGTTTGTGAGCAAATGAAAGATATTATTATAGAAAGACCCACCATTGAAGATGTAATGTTGGCTTATGTAAAGGAGGGATAAAATTGTTACTTCATCTCGTTAAAAAAGATTTAATTTTGGCAAAAAAGTATCTATTGGTTATGCTTATTTTTGCAATTGTAGCACCTATATTTATCAATTCAAAATTAGGATTAAGTAACGGCAGCTTTATAAGTTTTCTTATTACTGTTTTATTTGTGGAATATATTTTGTTTAATATGATTTCGCTTCAAGAAGATAAATATAAAGGATCAGCTCTCCTTTGTATAACTCCACATACTCGAAATGGTGTTATTAAAGCAAAATACGTATTTATTCTCGTGATTTTTATTGCGTGCTTTCTTTTATATAATCTTGCTGCAGCGATTGGTGCATCATATGGATTAACACGGTTAAGTATTTATAGTGTAGGAGTAGCTCTTCTTATTATTTCTGTTTTTTTCAGTATATTAATTCCTGTTCAAACCAAATTTGGGTATGAAAAAACAAAATATATTTTTTTCATTATGATCTTTTTAACTCCGTTTACGCTGCCAACTATTATTGAATGGTATCAAAATAATAATATTTTCAATATTGACTTACCAATACCCCAATCTATAAAGGTTTGGATACCTTTTGTTATAGCCGTTTTGATGGCATCGATTTCAATGCTCATATCAATCCGAATCTTTTCAAAGAAAAACTTATAATCATACTCGTGGTGCTAGTTGAGTCTTAACGCTCAACTAGCCAAATTACCCGTAATCATAAACAGTTTCTGCTTCAGTCGCCGATTCAACTCCACGAGGACATGGATCATGTTATTTGAACCCATAGTGAACAAAAAAGATTCATTTTCAATCAACTAAATCGTACCAAGGAACGCAATCCGGCGGCTTTGAAACGGCTAGCCAATGGAGATCCGACAATACTACGCATGTAAAACGCATTGTCTCCAAAATACCTGTCAATGATTTGCAATGAATCCATCATCGATCGGTTTCCTCCCTTATGGAATGAAATGATTCAGATTAAAACTTCGGCAACGCCTCTACAGCATCCGCCAAATCACTATAGCTGTCTTTTAAGTATCGGGACGTTGTGGCGATATTACTGTGGCCGGCAAGCCGCCGCACTTTCTCAATGTCGTTGTTCGTCGCCTTTAACATCCACTTACAAAACGTATGCCGGAACATATGGGGCGTCAGTTTTTTATTCGGCAGGCTGTAGCTTTCAATCATTCGCTGAATGCCCCTTACGGAAAACTTCGGTGAGCGCTGGCTGTAAAAGACATATGGCGATTCGGCCACATGCGGTTTCTTTTTCGCCATTTCCGCGCGAAATTGCAACCAATCCTCGAGTTCCGCCAGTAAGATATTCGAGATCGGCACTGTTCTTACCTTCATCCCTTTTCCCACGATTCGAATTCGTTTCATCTCTAAATCTAAGTCCGTTAATTTTAAATTGGATAACTCTTCCACTCGCAATCCCGCATAGGTAAGCAAATACACCACCGCACGGTCCCGGCGATATTTCTCCTCGGGATCAACTCCCCGGCTTTGCACCGGTTTTTTCCGCATCCGATGCAATAAGTCCTCGAATTCTTCTTCCGTTAGCCACATAATTTTTTCGTTATCTTCATCGGCCGATTTTAAATCCTGGATATCTTTCATTGGGTTCTGTTCGAGCTTGTAATGTTCGACCGCCCACGCATAAAAGCTCCGCAGCGAATTGAGCCGGCGATTGATCGTGGAAATGGCCAACGGTTTCCCTTCCGCCGGATTCAACATTTGCTGGATCCATTTGCGAATATCGGCCGTCGTGACGTAATCACCTGGACGAATATGTAAATCGTTGAAGAAGATATTCAAGTCATTCGTGTAGGAGATGATCGTGTTCGGGGAAGCTCCCTTTTCTTGAAGATAAGTGACATACTCGTTGAGCATCTTTTTCACCCTTTCACTTATACGACGAGTTTAAAAGGATTCGAAGAGCAAATAATCACTTCGAAAAATAACATTATATGACGAGTATATCATAAAAAAGAATAGATTGTTAGACATATAATGTAAATTATGTGATTAGTTTAATCGCACAAAAAGTAGAATTAAAGATAAAGTGGGGAAATTATGTGGTAAATAAGAG
>NZ_JACETT010000078.1:0-22381 GCF_013912365.1 Thermoactinomyces intermedius | reverse complement strand
ATCCTTTAAAGAAGCTGCCGACCACAATCACAACCGACGTTAACAAGGACAAGATTTCCTCAAATGCTTCCAAGAAATCCGCTACTTTTTCCTTGGTCCAATGGATGAACTCTGAACCTTTCTCGCTGACCCACTCCCAGCCGTCTTTGAAAAATTCGGCCGTCTTGTCCCAGAATCCTTTTTCTTCGGCCTGTACTTCTGTGTTATGGATCGGTTGTTGCTTTTGCGGCGCGGGGGTGTGTTCAAACTGATCAAAATCTTCATTCACCTTAGGAACATCAAATCCCCCGGGTTCGGCATAACCCGTGCCGCCAACCAAAGCCAATGACCCGGCCAACAGAATCAGAAGGGCTAAAAATGAGCGCAAAAACTTGTTCACGCCTGTCAAACCTCCCGTGAAATTTTTTCGTTGTTGATCTTTGGTTCCCTTCAATTTTTTTATAGCATTAAAAGGATATCGAATGTAAGTTCTATTTTTCAAGATCATTTAAATATTCGAAAAAATATCTAAAAAAATTTAACTTCCGAACGTAAACATCTTAATCACTTGGAATAATCAATTTACACTAAAAAATAAAAGCACGGAAACTTTTAATCAGCCCCCGTGCCATCAACCATCTGTTTCAAACGGATCAACCTGGCCAGGTTTTCGGCCAATTGCTCTGTGTACTTCTCCCCGTTTAAAAGGGCCGTTTCCAGTGATACGGTTCCCGGCACGATGGAGAAAAGGGCATCGATCCCGTGCCGGTACACCGCATCACAATCTTCTCCGAGCATCCCCGCAATGCCGATCACGGGAACCCCGTATTTTTTGGCCCGTTTGGCAACGCCGACGGGGGTTTTTCCATGGATGGTCTGGCCATCGATTTTCCCCTCCCCGGTGATGACCAAGGAAGCTTGGGCCATGTGTTTATCCAGTTGCACCGCTTCGGCCACCACATCGACTCCGCGCTTTAACGAAGCTCCCAAAAAAGCAATCAGTCCGGCGCCCAGTCCCCCCGCTGCTCCCGCTCCTGGAATCGGGTCAACGTCGATTCCCAAAGTTTCCTTCACCACTTGTGCATAACGGGACAGGTTAGCATCGAGGATGGCCACCATTTCCGGGGTGGCTCCTTTTTGCGGCCCGAACACGGCGGAAGCTCCACGCTTTCCGGTCAACGGATGATCCACGTCGCATGCGACTTCAATGTGCACTTCTTTTAACCGGGGGTCCAGCTGGCTCAAATCAATTGAATCAAGCTTGCTTAGTTCCCCGCCGCCAAATCCCAGCGGATTTCCGTCCCTGTCCAACAATCTGGCGCCCAGTGCTTGGGCCATGCCGGCCCCTCCGTCATTGGTCGCACTGCCTCCGATGCCGATCACAATCCGTTCCACCCTTTGGTCCAATGCGGCCCGGATCAATTCCCCCGTTCCTTTTGTCGTGGTCACAAGCGGGTTTCGCTTCTCTTTCGGAACCAGATGAATGCCGGAAGCCGCCGCCATTTCGATCACGGCCGTTTTTCTGTCCCCGGTGAGCCCGTAAAATGCCTCCACTGCGGTTCCTAACGGCCCGGTGACCGTTTCTTTTCGGATTTCCCCGCCGGTTGCATCCACCAGGGACCGGACGGTGCCTTCCCCTCCATCGGCCATGGGGACTTTGACATATTCGGCATCCGGCAACACCTGTTTGAAGCCTTTTTCAATAGCACAGGCCGCATCCATGGCAGACATGCTTTCTTTGAATGAGTCGGGAGCAATGACAATTTTCATGATTCCACTTCCTTTTCAAAAATTACGGAAAGACCTTGAAAACACCGAAGATCAAGGTGGATACGGCGGTTAACGTAAGCCCGATGAGGGATTCAAAGGGGATTAATTTCATCCGTTCCAGTCCCGCCACGCCCATTTCCATCATCATCCCGCCAAACACACTGCCCGCTGCAACCGTACCGGCTGTGGTCGATGCAGTCGCCGCTGACATGAATGCCCCGGAAAACGGCGCCAATAAAAAGGCCGGGAGCCCGGCAGCCGTCAAAGCCTGAATAATCACATCCGACAAATGAGAGTTGGAAATAATTCCCCGCCAAGGTTCCGGTACCAAGCAGCATGATGGCCACCCCGGACATTTTTTCAAGTCCGGCAATGGCATACTGATTGATCTGTTTGGCTTTCCCCATGATGAGAGCCCCGGTGATTCCTCCAACCGGCAAGGCAACCATGGGATCCATTTCAATCCCGGCCAGCGGGCGCAACGAGAGCAAGATTATGGCCGTAAGCGGTGCCACGATTGCCGGAAGCAACTTCGGAGGCCCGGTTTGGGCCGGATCCGAAAGACCGTTGAAGGACACCGGACTTCCCTTGCGGGAAAGCTTACATGCCGTGATGTACGTCACCAGGATGCCAAAGACAGCCGGAATCACCCCGGCGGCCATCACCGAGGTTAAAGAAACGTCAAATGCTTCGGCTGCTGCGATCGAGTTGGGATTGGGCGACATCAGATTGCCTGCCTTCCCGCCGCCGATCATGGCAATCAGGACGCCTGTTTTGGAAAAGCCGACCCGGCCGGCTATGGCAAGAGCAATCGGTGCCACAGTGATCACCGCCACATCAATGAACACCCCAGCCGCAGTGAGCAGCATGGTTGCAATGGCCAGAGCCAACAGCGCTCTTTTCTCCCCGATCCAATCCACCGTTTTTTCGGCAATGGTCGTTGCCGCTCCGGACTCCATCAACACTCCGGCCAGAACCCCCGCCGCCAGGATCCGGAGTGTGGCCGGAATCATTCCTTCAGCTCCTTCCATCATCAATGAAACCGTGTCAGGGAGAGATGCCCCGCCAATCCATCCGCCGGCCAACGCACCGGCCACCATCCCGTACGCGGGCGGCACTTTCCGAAGGATCAAAATCACTGACATGACAAGTGCAATCACGGCTCCAAGAGCACTGACTTCCATTCCTGTTCATCCCCTTGTCTGTCCTTGGTTTTATTCCCATTGTACACGGTTTCATTTATAAAAACATTTCAGATTATCATGGTATTTCACTTTTTATAAATAATCACCACTGAAAAAACATAGCAAAACCCCATCTTTTACACATGGGGCCTGTTTCATTATTCACCTGCCTTGGAGTCACACGCCATGACTTGAACCTTTGGAGGAAATTCCGATAAAACCTCAATCACGTCGTTTGGAGTGATAAAAACATAATGCTCCACCTCTCGCGGATCATAAATTCCCATACTTTGTTCAATAAACCATGTTAAATAGGCGGAATTCTTCACTTTAAACATCGTCCATCGGCTGTAAAAAGGATCGCGATATTGTTCATCCAATTGATACCAGGTTTTCAAAAGCGATCCTTCGTCTGTGTTCCGATAAGACAGCACACCATTTTCAAACCAAACCCTCACCTTTCTTTCATGGTTTTCATCACTAAACTCCAACAGAACCCCTTCATGATGATCCAAAAACAAATCATTGTACAGCCTTGCCGGAATCCCGCGAACCGGCTCCCATCGCTCCCAACTTTCCATGAAATCCTACTCCCCTATTTTTTATTCAAAGGATGGATCGGATCCATGCATCGTTCAATCCCTTTTTACTTCTCCACTTTTTTCTGCGCTTTGCACTTGATATATTCTTCTCCCCATGCGCACATTTGGTCCAAGACCGGCTTTAACGACCAACCGAATTCATTCAATTCATAAACCACTTTCGGAGGCACTTGGTTATAGACAATGCGGTTGATCACACCGTCCTTTTCCAATTCGCGCAGTTGTTGGGTCAACATTTTTTGCGTGATCTTCGGCATGGCTCTTTTCAATTCGCTTGTCCGCATCGGTCCACGGGTCAAATGGCAAAGGATGACGGTTTTCCATTTTCCGCCGATCACTTCCAAGGTCGCCTCAACCGGGATATTATAAGATTTCTCTTCCGTTTTCACAGTACTCCTCCTTCCCTTCGATCGCCAATGAAACTTCTGCTTCATAAGGTTACCCAAAAGTGCCTGTGTTACCGGAAAGTATCTATATCACTAAAAAGTACGTACTTCCAAAATATAAGTATATGTTACATAATAAGTGCCACGGCTGTCGAGAACATTCGGCATCCGGACCAAGTCGTTATCATCAGCCTGGATCGAGGAGAGATTACTCATGGAAAAAAGAAGACTGGGAAACAGTAACTTAATGGCCTCTGTGATCGGCTTCGGAGCCTGGGCAGCCGGAAAAGCCGGTTGGGGAAACGTGGACGAGCAGGAAATCATGGAAGCCATCCAAACGGCATATGATCACGGGGTCAATTTTTTCGACACCGCGCCTTTCTACGGTTTCGGGGAATCCGAACGCATTCTCGGGAAAGCCCTGAAGCCCGTCCGGGACAAAGTGATCATCGCCACCAAGTTCGGCTTGGTTTGGAACGAAAAAGGGGACTTTGTCAAGGATGCCAGCCGGAAAAATATCCTGCGCGAAATTGACCAAAGCCTGAAAAACCTGAACACAGACTATATCGATCTGTACCAGGTTCACTGGCCGGATGATCAAACCCCGATCGAAGAAACCATGGAAACCCTCAATGAACTTGTGGAGAAAGGAAAAGTCCGTTATATCGGCGTCTCCAACTTCTCCGTGGAACAAATGGAAGAAGCCCGCAAATACGCCAATGTCGTCTCTCTCCAATCCCTGTACAACCTGCTTCAACGGGATGTGGAAAAAGCAGAGTATCCCTATACGGAAAAAAACGGAATGGGCTTTATTCCTTACAGCCCTCTGGCCCAAGGACTTCTTACCGGCAAGTTCACCCCCCCAATCACCTTGTCTTCAAATGATGTCCGGCGGCAATTCAATCCGCTTTTCCAAGAAGGGCGTTTTGAAGAAAATCTGAAAAAAGTGGAGAAAATCCGCACCGTCGCTGAACGTTACAACAAACCGACGGCACAAGTCGCCGTAAACTGGCTTTTGGCCAAACCTGCGGTCACCACCGTGATTACCGGCGCCAAAAACAAAGAGCAAATCATGCAAAATATCGCTTCGAGCGAATGGAAACTGACCGGCGAAGATGTTGCACGGCTTGACAAGCTGACCGCCGTCTGAACAACACAAACAAGAAAGGGGAATGATCCATGGACCTCTTTTTAAAGGAAAAAAAAGTGCTCGTGACCGGTTCCACTTCCGGAATCGGAAAAGCAACCGCCCGACTGCTTGCTCAAGAAGGGGCCACCGTCCTCATTAACGGGCGCCGGGAAGAAAAAGTGCAACAAGTCATCAAAGAGATCCAATCTTCCCAGCCCGAAGCATCACTGGAACCGGCCGTTGCCGATTTGAGCTCCAAAGCCGGATGCAATGAAATCATCCAAAAGCATCCGGAAGTCGATATTTTGATCAACAACCTCGGAATCTTCGAGCCGGCTGATTTTTTTGAAACCGGAGATGAAGAATGGCAAAAGCTGTTTGAAACCAATATTTTAAGCGGGCTTCGTTTATCCCGCCATTACCTCAAAGGAATGCTTGAGCGAAATGAAGGAAAAATCCTCTTTATTTCCAGTGAAGCTGCCATCATGCCATCTCCGGAGATGGCCCATTACAGTGCAACCAAAACCATGCAACTGTCGATCTCCAGAAGCTTGGCGGAATTAACCCGGGGAACCAACGTGACCGTCAATACAGTCATGCCCGGATCCACGCTGACCGAAGGCGTGGAAAAACACATCCAAAAGCTATACCAAGGAGAAACCATGTCTTTGGAGGAAGCGGAACGTCGGTTTATGAGCGAACACCGGCCGAGCTCCCTGATTCAACGGCTGATCCGCCCGGAAGAAATTGCCTCTTTTGTGGCATTTTTGTGCAGTCCCCGTTCCTCGGCCATCAATGGCGCTTCGCTCCGGATCGACGGCGGGCTGGTTCATACCATTTTTTAAACTCATCAATACAGGGCAGTCTGTCCGAAAGCAGCACTGCCCTCATATGATCTTTCCTTGCCGGTTAATCAAAAACAAACCGGCAATAATAAAAACCATTCCCAAACCGGCCATAAACGACAGTTGATTTTTAAAAATGATGTAATCCAGCAGTGCGGTGACCGGCGGGACAGCATACAACAAGCTGGTGACATTTGTCAGATTTCCTTTTTGGATCATGAAATACATCATCATGGAAGCGCCAACCGAGATCACCAACGCCATCCAAAACAAACTGATCAAAAAGGTGGAGTTGCATTGAACATGCCATCCTCCAAAAAACGGGAGAAACATTGAAACAACCAAAATACCTCCGGAATATTGAATGGCCATGTTGACCGGCTGACTGATATGAATTTGCTTTTGCATAAATGTACCGGTTGTGATACAGACCAAGCACAAAATGGCGCTGATTAAGCCATATAAAGTGAAGTTTGGCTTTGTGATATTATCAAAAACAACCAAAATTAATCCGCTTAACCCTAAAAAAAGCCCAAACCACTGTTCATATCTGGTTTTGTTTTCCCCCAAAAAAGCTGTAATGATTGGTTGTGCACCCAAAATAATTGCCAACATTCCCGGAGACATGTGTTGATCCAGTGCAAAAAAATAAAAAATTTGGTATCCGGCTTGCAACAGAAGCCCCGTAACTACAATGTACCCCCATTCTTTTATCGTTTTCGGGTAAATGAATCGGCTCATCAAACAAATGCCCCAGAGTAATGCCGTTGATAAAAGAAAACAAAGAAACACAAACGTGAAAGGATTGGCATACTTCAAACCGAGTTTGACGAAAATTGCTCCACTGCTCCATGTCAAGATAAAACTGACAGGCAAAACCCATTTCCAACTGTTTAACGCTTATAAAGGGAGAGGTTGCAATGGAATATTCTTTTTCACCTTCACTCACCTCATTAAGGTCATAGAATCCAAAAAACATTTCCTTACCGGCAACCTGTAAAAAGAAGCAGTGCTTTTTGCGCACTGCCCTTCACTGATTCAAAATCCCTCGCAAAGTATGAATTTGGTTCAATTCGTATTGATAATCACATTGCTCCTTAAAACATTCTGTCATCGTTTGAAAAAACATCTCTGCCCCATCCAACAATGCTTCCAAAAAAGCTTTTTTCGGCAAGACGGCTTCCACTTTGTCATTGGCTTGCAACCGGTAAAGGACCCAATCCTTTGAAATCGATTGAATGGACAGCTTGACGGGTTGATCCGGAAATAACGTTTCTCCTTCCCCGGTTTTTACCACCTGTTCCATCACATCGAGAAGATACCCCCACAATTGGTCAACCAAATCCCATGCATCCACATCCAACAAAATCTGATCCGAATCCAAATCAATCAATTCAATGGCGCCATGAATATAATGGAAATCGATCTCACTTTTCATCCCGATTAACTCATCCGCATTGCCGATTGCCACAAAGTAATCATTTCTCTTTTGCTTTAACTGTTTTAAATCAGTGATCTTTTTTCCAGGCTTTAGAATCAACGAATTTACATAGAACAATTAATCCACCTACTCTTCAGGATAAAATTGGCCCACTCTTCCCCTGTTGAAACCGACTACATAATTTTTTCCTTTGTAAGTTCCTCTGATTTGATAAGAAAACTTGGTGCCTTTTTTGATTAAAGTTTCCCGATTCTGTTGCATGATGGTTTCAATTGCGCTCACAATCTCATCCGTTGTCATGTCCTCGTCAAAAAACGTTTGCTTCTGTTTCACGCTTCCATCCCAATATTTCGGGTGATGCCTTTCCAAGATGTGTTTCATGCCGCTTTTATCCAACAGAAACGTCTCATTCCCAAACTGATAAGTTTTGCTCTGGAAGTCCTTCAGTTCATTGACTACTTTATGTGGATCTGCTTTTTTCGGTTTCTTGGTGTTGCATGAGAGCAACAGGATCATGCCCGTATAATTGTCTGCCGGCTGCTCATACGCCACCGATTTCATCCCGCATTGAACCACTTTCATAATAGCCGGGAAGATTTTGGGAATCCCAAAGAAGGAAAGGCCTGCGAGCGATACACCGACTGCACCGGAAATCAGCGTTTTCCAATTCAAATTGAATTTGTCAGCAAGGGCGAGGACCTTATTTTTCCAAAAATCAGCAGTAAACACCTTTGGCAATTTCCCAAGTACCTCGCCGGCTTTTTGT
This sequence comes from Thermoactinomyces intermedius, assembly GCF_013912365.1. Classification (NCBI taxonomy): domain Bacteria; kingdom Bacillati; phylum Bacillota; class Bacilli; order Caryophanales; family Thermoactinomycetaceae; genus Thermoactinomyces; species Thermoactinomyces intermedius. Next base: position 14,279 of record NZ_JACETT010000078.1, on the reverse strand, counting down.
CCCATCCGGCTCGCTTTGGCCGCTTTCCCAACTTTATCCAATCCTTTGGTTCCAAACACCGCCAAACCAATTTCTCCAAAAACATAGCCAAACCATTCCGCACGGCTTCGGGCATCCCCGTGGACCACATCGCGCATAAAAGATTCCGAAATGACTTGCCAGAGAGCTTGGGCGGTTTCAACAGGATGGGTAATGGCCTCATACAGACCTTTTAATGTATCGATGGGGTGTCTTATCATATTAAAAATTCCTTCGACTGTGTCATAAACCGCCTTCGCAACCCCTTTTAAAAAGCTTACAGCCACGATGACAACCGATGTCAACAAGGACAAAATTTTCTCAAACGCTTCCCAGAAGGCCTCTGCGGTTTCTTTCACCCAATCCATAAAGGCCGAACCTACATTGACCAACCAATGCCAGCCTTCTTTGACTGCTTCCTTCGTTTGGTCCCAATATCCTTTTTCTTCAGTCTGCACTTGTGTTTCATTGACCGGCTGTTCTTTTTGCGCATCCGGCTTGTGTTCAAACTCTTCAAAATCTTCTTTCACTTCAGGGACTTCAAAGCTGCCGGTATTCGGGTCCGCATATCCCGTACCACTTCCCAATACACCCAATCCGGTCAACATCATAAGAAGGACAACCAACCAATACTGGTGCGTTTTCACGCCTTGGCACCTCCCGCAGACGTAAACCCTTGTTATCCACTTTGAATATAAATATCATAGCGAATTTAAATTCTATTTTCAATATAATGTCAATATCAAAAAATATCTCGAATTTCTTTTACGAATTAACAAGCCAACCATGTGGTTAATACATAAATTTTCAGGCTGGTACATCCATTAAATCTTTATAATTTCTTTATTTTTTCCTTTCATAATGCTTTTGAACTCCGTTACCAATGGTGTATTCAAGCATTACGAAAGGATGATCCAAATGGAAAATTCCATTTTAGAGACCAAAAACCTGTCAAAGTATTACGGCAAAACTTTGGCAGTAAACAAGATTTCACTCCAGATACCGTCTGGCTCCATTTATGGTTTGTTAGGGCCTAATGGTGCAGGAAAAACCACCACTTTAAAAATGTTAACCGGCCTTCTTCAGCCCAGTAATGGTGAAATCAAAGTGTTTGGAGAACCTTGGCGAAGAAAGCATCTTAAACGTATGGGCGCTCTTATCGAAGCTCCGGCAGTGTATGGAAATTTGACCGCGACAGAAAATCTGGAAGTACACAGGCGTTTGCTCGGTGTACCCGTTCAACGTATATACGAGGTCTTGGAAATGGTTGATTTAAAAAATACAGGAAAGAAGCGAGCCTCCCAATTTTCGTTAGGTATGAAACAAAGACTTGGAATCGCGATTGCCTTATTAGGGAATCCGGAGCTTCTAATTTTGGACGAACCCACCAATGGATTAGACCCCATCGGAATCCAGGAACTGCTGAAACAAATTGTTTCCTTCTCAAAGCAAGGAATTACGGTGATCTTGTCAAGTCATATCCTTTCACAAGTGGCTCAAATCGCTGATTATATAGGAATTATAAGCGAGGGGGAATTAAAATATCAGGGTCCGTTAAAGCGTGGAGAAGATTTGGAATCTCTTTTCATGCAAATGGTGACAGGCACAGGACAGAATGGAGGAATTGCTTAATGATCAACGTCATCCGTGCCGAATGGTTAAAAACGAAACGTACATTTTTAAGAAGGTTTACCATCTTGGCTCCCATGTTTTTAATTTTGATTGCAGTCGTGCAAAAACTATTTATGCCAGTGGACTATTTACGCCCTTGGGATGAACTTCTATATCAGATTTTCAATTGGAGTCCGGTCACTTTTGTTCCAATGGGAATTGCACTCATGGCTTCTTTAACACAGGTTCAAGAAAAAAGAGCTGGAAATTATCGTAATCTGCGTACCCTTTCCCTTCCTCCAGCTGTCATTTGGACAGGTAAACTGATAATTTTGGCAATCTATTTTTTAATTGCAACGATCCTGATTCTATTCGTTACCATTTTAGTGGGAATCATTAGTGCAGAAGGAAGTATCCCTTGGATTCAACTTTTCTCTGCCGGATCCATTATGTGGATTGCTTCGCTGTCAATCATTCCGTTGCAGCTGTGGGCTGCAGTCTGTCGGGGAACTGTTGCAAGCATGTCATTAGGTATCGCGGGATTAATCATGGGAGTAATCATGGCTCCTTCCTCAAAATGGGCGCTTATTCCTTGGAGTCTGCCGATTCGACTGATGTGTCCCACAGTCGGTGTTCATCCCAATGGAATTCCATTAAAAGCAGGAGATCCACTACTTGATGAATCAGTCATCCCTACAGGTATAGCCATTTCAATAGGAATGACAATCATTTTTTCTTTGCTCACAGCACTATGGTTTCAGCGAAAGGAGATAAGCTGATGAATTCACCGGTTTTCCTGAGAATCCTCAAATCCGAATGGTTAAAAACCAAGCGTTCTCCGGGGCGATGGATGATTTTCATCATTCCGGTTTTGACTGCCATGATATTTATTTGGTATTTTTCCAAATTAACCTTATCAAATGACATACAGGTTAAAATTTATCAGTCCTTTTTTGAGTTTTGGACGGCGCTGGTCATCCCTGTCGGTACTGGCGTGTTAGCCGGATTAATTGTACAGCAGGAGGAATTTGCAGGGAATTTTATTGCTCTTCTCGGAAGTCCATTTTCGCGGACATCCCATTACTTGGGGAAACTGGTAATTCTGATTTTACAAACGATTGTCAGCAGCATGTCAGCAGTCTTCAGCTTGCTCTGCGGATTGAAGCTGTTTTTAGAGATCGATGTTCCATATTCCCACTTTTTATTGGCTGTATTAACCACTGAAGCTGGTCTTCTCCCACTTCTGGCTTTACACCTTTGGATCGGGATGGCATATGGATTTGGTGCAGCAATTGGTTTAGGAAGCGGAGGAGTAATATTGGCGGCTTTAGTCGGGGCAACCTCTCTGGGAAACAAAATCTGGCCATTCGTACCATGGGCATGGCCGGTACGGCTGTCACTCATGCCAGGACATTTCTTCCCGGGGATGGATCTTCCAACATCCATCACATCTTTAACGTTCTTTTGGCATCAAACTCTGATGAGCGTGGTTTTAAGTGCCCTGTTATTTGTATTTCTTGTGACAGGAGGGAGCATTTGGTTTAATAAATGGGAAGGAAGAAAGATTCCGGACTAAACTATCCACATGGAGGAGTTCATTCTGAAAAACAAAATCCTTATTATTGATGACGAACGGGAGATTGTTTCGTTTATGCGCGATGCACTCCTTGATGAGGGATATGATGTCTTAACCGCCTATAATGCAGAACAAGCTTTAAAACAAATCAATGTTGCCCCGGATCTGATCATCTTGGATGTCATGATGCCGGAAGTGGATGGATTTGAACTTTGTCCAAAGCTGCGCGAACGCATTAACTGCCCCATCATTTTTTTGAGTGCACGTCAAAGTGAAACAGACCGGATCAAAGGTTTGGCAGTCGGTGGAGATGACTATCTGATAAAACCGTTTAGTATCAGGGAATTGAAGGCTCGCGTTCATGCTCATTTGCGAAGAGAAAAACGCCAATCGCATAAACAAGAAACCATTCTGAGGTTTGGCAAGCTTGAAATTGACCTGTCCGGCCACCAAGTCAACGTGGAGGATAAAGAAATCTCTTTAACAAGAAGGGAATTTGAAATTCTTGAATTTCTGGCACTGCACCCAGGCCAAGTGTTTTCCAGGGAGCAGATTTATGAGAAAGTATGGGGTTATGATGCTACAGGCGATGATACCACCATTACGGAACATATTAAAAAAATCAGGTCCAAGATTTATGCAGCCGATCCAGATACAGAGTACATTTCCACGGTTTGGGGAATCGGGTACAAATGGAAGTGTAACCGATGATCAATAAATTTTCTTTAAAAACTCAATTCATCATTTCTTTTGTCGCGGTGATCACTCTCAGTCTCTTGGCAACTCTTATAACTCAAGGTTTAATCATCGGGTTATGGCTAAAATTCGGAGACTATTTCATGTTACCGGCCAACCATTATGAAAAGCAACTCCCTTCCATTCACCGTTTCATCCACAGTCAAGGCAAAGATCTTCTATTAATTGAAAACAAGGAACAACTTGAAAAGGTAATACCGAGCGAAGGCTTTAAATATCAAGTTCTGAATTCCAAAGGAAAGATCCTGTATGGCTCGATTTCGGAACCAGTCAGCTCAAGCACGCATGATTTGATTTTAAAGTTGAATACCAAATTATCACAAGACAATAAAATCAGGGAGTTCCTTCCTTTAACTGACGCCAATGGCACATTCAGCGGAGCCATTGTCATTGAATATGCGTTAGAACCCATCATGACACGCTCTTGGTCCAAAATCATCTTTTTTTTCATCATCTTCTTGTTGATTATATCTCCGTTTATTTACATTTTACTGTTTACTTTAATTTTCGCCCGGAGATTCGGCCGGTCCATTCATGAACCTGTCCAGGCGCTGATTGAGGGTGCACATCGAATCCAGCAACGTGATTTGGACTTTTCCTTGGACTATCAGGCGGATAACGAAATTGGAAAGTTAACGCGCTCCTTTGAGAAAATGCGTTTGGCTCTGAAAGAATCCCTACTGCGTGAATGGCGCTTGGAAGAAGAAAGAAGAGAGATGATTTTGTCCATCAGCCATGATCTAAGCACACCCCTGACCATTATTCAAGGCCATGTACAAACTTTACTTGACGCAAGACACCTCCAACCGGACCGTGTCCAGAGATACCTCAAAGTTATTGATCAAAATACTCAATTTGTAGGTCAACTCGTAAAAGAACTAAATGAAATCTCCAAAATTGAAGAACCCAATTTTACAATAAATCCTGAATGGGTCGACATCGTTCCTTTTCTTGAAACAAAAGCCGAGGAATATGAATGGATGTGCAGGCAACAAAAGATCTCTTTTGAATTCACCTGTGAAGATAAACGATCCAAACGACTGCAATCCTTGGATTTGGAAAGGCTGGGTCAAGTCTTCAATAACCTGATGTCAAACAGTATAAGATTTACACCAGCTCAAGGAAAAATAACATGGCATGCACACCTGGAAAATTCAGCCATGAAATTCACATTATCAGATACAGGCCCGGGATTTTCGGCAAAAGACATACCTCATTTATTTAAAAAGTTTTATCAAGGAGACCCGTCACGAGGAGAAAAGGGTCACTATGGTTTGGGTCTGTTCATTTCCCAAAAAATCATCCACAAACATAATGGTGTGATTAAAGTGGGAAACACGCAAGAAGGCGGTGCAAAAATAAGCATAACGATTAACTGCTGAATCCAAAGGCAGGAGCCCCAACAAACCGGGTGAATGTTTGGGGGCTCTCCTATTATTCTTCAGATGCTGGTTGTATGATTGTCAAACTCCATGATCCTTCGAGAGTCAGTCTAATTTTTCAAGAGAGTTTCGCCATGAGGCATACTTCATAGGATTGGGTATACCGTATATAAAAGCAGATAGCTCATTCAATCAAAGCGAGGAAAAATCCCTTTTGGGCAAATACCATTGCTTCTTTTTCAGCGAAACACAATGAGTGCAACTCAGAAAAATCCGGAAATCTATAAAATGATGCATACAAAAATGAATATCCTGATATATACTTAATCTGCATATTCATTCAACAAATGATATTTAGTCACCTTTTGGAATCGAACAGGAATTTGATCCTCGATGATCCGGTATTTAATTTCAACCACTGCTTTTCACATCCTTGCTGTGTGAGAAATAAAAAACATTAAACCAGCGACAAAAGATAATTTAATAATTCAGGTTTCTTATGCAGATAAATATAGGATTGCGGAGCAGAAGTATTAAATTCATTCTTCAAAATTGTCAAATCAACCTCTTTCTTCAACGGGTGTATATTTTTAATTGGCAGAGCCATTCTCCCCGGTTTTTGTCCATGAATAAATTCTTGGACACCAACACCTTCATGACCGACCAAATCTTTTGGCTCCCAGATGGGTTCATCCAACTCAAGCAAGGCTTTTATTGCACCAATTGGCTTTGTAACATAAATAAAAGCATTTATTTTCTTGTTTGGGAACCGGTTTCTGAATTCATGCTTTTTCTTCCCTGCCATAATCAGTTCATAAAACTGTGGCTTTAAACTAATTAAAATGTATTCTTTTTCATCAAAACGTGTTGATTGTTTCACTCAATTCCCCTCCAATTAAAAAAACGGCCTAAATCCAGAGAAATACGATTATCTTGATTGCCGGGAGCTAAACCAGACATTGATCAGTTCCCATCCTTCTTCACCCAAACGAAGCCCGTTTTCATGGTAAGTTTCGTCATTATAAGCTTTATCGTTCAATCGAATCCCTCGATTTCTCCAATCATCAAAGCGGTATCGGTCGAACGCTTTCAGTTCATCCAAGTCTTCGATGATTCGATATTTGATTTCAACCACTCTTTCCTCTCCCTGCCGTCCAAAGTAACTTGGTGTAAGCTTATATGTTCCGTTAGAATGAAAGTGATAATTTCCTCTCCTTCTGTAGTTGTATATGTACACTTCATAGTTATTGGACGACTGCTCTTTCTACGTACCAAGAGTGATAAAATCCGCCAAAATCTTCATTCATGCACTGCTCCGCTCCTTGGTGACAAAAATCCGAACCGCTTTTCGTTATACAGTTCGGATTAATGAATTTACCTTTATTATTCATCTACAAATAGTCCAAAATCTGTTACCAAACAGCAAACCTCATTATTCTCATCATATCCCCAATAAGAAGGATAAAACCCATCACCCAATCCGCTTTTAAAAGCAATGATATTCAGCGATGAGTCTATTTCAAAATTACACCAATCTCTTGTAGGTGCATAATTTTTCTCCATTTCTGCCAAAAGGAGATCTTCATACTGCGGGTTGTCATCCAAAATGCTAATATATTTTCGAAAAGTTTCTTGGTCTGCAAAACTGCCCGTGCCACTATTCACCGGATACCCATAGATCTCATCTTCTTCCAATTTGCTTAAATCTTGTCCATCTAATAATGCCATTTCCCAACGAATGGCCCGGCTGTTTTTGAATTTGATTTTTGCAGCTCCTATTCGTTCGTCACCATCATCGACATAATGAACAATATTTAATATCACAGGGTAATTTCCTGAAGGAATTTCTTTAACAAATGGATCTGTGTCGGGTAAAAAAGGATCACATGCAACAATTTTACATGAAGGCAGGTTTAATGTTCCTATGTTAATGTTTTTGGTTTTTCCTTTTCCTATACTTGTCTCAAATATCACATCATCTTGAAAAAAGTAGCAAAAATCCGGCACCTTGATTTTCATCAAACTCAATCCTTTCTACCAATCATTACCACTAAGCAAACTTGAAATTATACTTCCCACCCGCAGTCCCTCTTTACCATAAAAAATCTCCGAAACCCTTACTTATCCCGGCTTCTTTTTTTCTTTTACATTCCTTTTAAAAAATGTGATTTGGCTTTTTCTTTTTGATTTTTTATGAAGTAATTTGTATAGATCTTCTTCAATCTCACGATAAATGTAATTCTGCATTCGCATCAAAATCAAAAGAGCTTCCAAATAGTCCGGTTTCACTTCGACAGCCTTTCTTAAGCAATTGATGCTTTTCTCAAAATCACCAATAGGAGACTCGAAAACCAATACACTCAACCGGACCCATGCTTCCACGTCATCGGGATATTTTATTAAATGCTGATCCAAAATTCTTTCAATTTCTTCTTCAAGGGCACCTTCTTCATGCAATTTTAATGATGAATTCATTTTAATATTCTCTCCTTAGAGAATTCCATGTTGTTTCACCACTTCTTCTGTCCGGCGAGCTTACCCTATTTTGACAAACTCTTTGTGGATGGAATCGTAATCGATATCAACTCCTTCCGTTTTTACAAATACAATGGATTCTTCCAGTGAAAGTGCAATAAACCGGGTTATATCCACATTGACCGTATCCACACCATCCGGAATGGTGTCCGGATCATTCTTAATTTCCAAACAATATCCTTTCTCTTCTTGAAGAATCTTTATCTGAAGTCCCAAAATGGTACGTTCCAGTTGTAAAACCGGACCTTGTTCATTTTTCAGGAGATTAAAAGGCAATCCACCACACAATGCTTTGGAGATGATTCTCCCCACTTCGTGAAGATCTTTATCGGAATTAAACGGGAGATGACAGATAAAGTAAGGAAACTTATTCTTTATCTTTTGCTTCGCTGACAGGTTATCAGGATGTGTTTCCTCTTCATCGATATCTAAATCACTATATCCATCCTCTTCTAAGATTTTATCCCTGATTTCTATTCCTTCCGTCCCTTTAAGCAGAGTTGCAACATATCCCGTAATATCGAGGTTTTCCCCCCTTATTACCCCTTTCGTTCTATTTATTGCAGAATAAAGAATTGGATAATTAACAACATCCAAAAAATAATATCGCTCTTCATCACCTATTAATAATTCCCAATCTTCTTCATTAAAACCTGCAACGATGATTTCAAATCCTAAAATGGGACTGTCGATATATATGGCAGGAATTTCCTTATAAATGTAGTCTTCCAACCCTCCAAAAGGTAAACCGCCAAATAATTGGTTGGATATCATCTCCGCTATTTCATGTATATCTGTTTCATGTATATCTTTTTCTGTATAAATTGGAAGTTGGCATTCAAAATACGGGAATCCATTCATCGTTTTTCCTCCTGACTTTTCATGGTCATAATCTGTATGATTTTCCTCCTTGTCTTTTGCAAAAAAAGGAAATTTTTCGTTACACCTCCATAGCGCTGAACCCATGAAAAAGACAGTGCTTTCCAGCACTGTCACCTGCTTATCAAAACAACTCAGGACAGGATTTTATTTTTTGATTATATCAATTAACCCCTTCTTTTATCAATTTATAAGTTACAGATGATAAAGATAAATGGATCCCCTTAATTTTTTCATTGATATATTCATGATAATCGAATACAAGAGGATCCAGGCCACCATTCACCCGGTAGATCTGCCGGACATTTTTCATTCCTTTTAAAAAAAGTGATTTAGCTTTTTCTTTCTGACCTTTTTCTTCATAGTAATTTCCTAATGCAATATAATTCAACACATATTTTGGATAAACTGTAATCGATTTTTCTAAATGACGGGCATATTCTTCATCCATCTTTTTGCATTCAAAGTACCACGCTTTGGCGAACTCAATCAACGATCGCTCCTCACGACTCCTTGGCTGATAGTGATGAAGCAATTTGTATACATCTTCGTCAATCTCAGCATACGCAGTATACTGCATTCTCATCAAAATCAAAAGAGCTTCCAAGCAATCCGGTTTCACTTCGACAGCCTTTCTTAAACAATCCACACTTTTCTCAAAATCCCCAATAGGTGGCTCGAAAACCAATACACCCAACCGGACCCATGCTTCCACATCATCCGGGTATTTTATTAAATGCTGATCCAAAAATCTTTCAATTTCTTCTTCATGGACACCTTCTTCATTTAATTTGGTGATCTTCTCCGCTAAAGATGAATTCATTTCAAACTCACTCATTAAGAAAATCCAAGATCAATCACTTTTTTTCACTGGACTGATTCGATCAGTGTATTCCCTTTTCCTTATCCAATTTAATTAATGCCATCACTTATTCGTTTTGCTTTTTTTTGAAATAAACCATATATATAATCTCCTTTTCGTCGATCTACACAGGCTGTTACCTCAGTCAATGGGCAAATTGGATCCAATCCTGAAATCAGAATAACCGGTAATTCGTAGTACACATTATTTGAATCATCTAAAAAAAGTTTCCACTTGCCATTTAAATTTTTTCGATATACTTGCCCTACGTATCGTGCTAAAGAATCTAACTTTCTTTTTTCAGTTTCCTTCAGAATATCTCCCACTGTGGGATATGTTTTTAAAATCCACTCTTCTAACCGAAGTAGTGATTCGGGACTATAATCAAGCATCAATTGTGCAGGCATTTCTTCAATCAATTCATCGAGCCTGTCTCCCATTTCCATCAACCAATATTGAAATAATCGGTTCATTGTTTCCCCCCTGATTTTTCAAGAACCTCTTTCTTGTATAGCCAGACCTTGTTTTCATTTTCCAAGAACTATTTCTTTAAATAACGATCCATCTCTCTTCCCAACAGCAAATGATCTTAAATTCCTTGTCATCGCGATCATTTCTTATATTCTTTGTCCAGTATAAGTATTGGCTTTTCATGAATAAACAAGTATTCTTTTCTGCGGGTCTGGGGAATCAGCTCAATCTTCCTGATGAGTCTTGCATAAGGAACATGTTCCTTCATTTTTTTCATGACCTCTGGAAGATTCTTCAGTTCATTCAACCTGATCAAGACGGAATATTCTCTGAAATTTCTTTCCTCCCAATCCTCAATCCACATAATTGTAATAAACTCGTATTTCCTGAAAATCCCCAAGTTTCGCCTTATAGTACTCTCCCTAATAACTGCTTTCACGATACTCGAATTGAATTTTTAAGGCTTTTTCCAAATCGTTTTTAACTACCCGCAACGATTTGTCAGCTACACCATAAATCATATACTCATACATCATCAGTTGACCCCCATTATACTTGGCCAACCGCTCATGACAAGGGATTGGACATGACATTCTTGCTAAATCAGCATATCCTATTTTTCAAATTAAATCATTTGATCAACCAAATAAATTTTAAGGTCATAAAATAGGAGCCATTCTCTCAAAATGACTCCAAAATCCAAATACTATTAATCATCACTTGGCGGAGGTATAATAATTGGCTGATATCTTAGTACCTTTTCAACGATTTCTTCTGGAGTAAGTTTATTATCACTCCAATAAATCAACCTCATTAATTCTTTAAAATCAGGTACTGATTTTTCCAATAATGACAAAATCTCAGTCTCTTCTTCTTCAGAGAATTCTACATTGATTAGCTTTCTAACTGTAACTATTAATTCTTCTTTTGATTTGATGAATTTGTCCATTGTAATCTCCCCCCTCTTCTTAGCGCCCAAAGCGGTAATTGCCGCGTTCTTCCAATTGATATTTAACTTTCGGGAAAGAGTGCTGGCGGCATTTTTTCAAAAGTCTTTGGTAAACACTTTTTGTACGGGGGCGGGCAGTTTTTCAAGCAAACTTCTTCCTTTCCGCCAGTTGTTTTTGGTTTTACTTCATTTTCTCCTTGGATTCAAATTCACTTTTGTTCAAACAAAACCCCCCAACACTGCACATGCAGTTGGGGGCTCTGTTTATTTTTCTTTATAGCAATTTTAAAAAGCCAAGGGGCATTGTCATCTTCGACAACCTTATGCTTAATCTTATATTCCCCAGCTTTCCTTGATTTCCTTTAACAGTCGGGTCACTTCTTCTTTTCTTTTCGGGTGACTTGAAATATACTCTTGTGCACGTTTATACACATAAGGATAAAACTCCTTAAAGTCCATGTATCCGATGGTATCTTCCTCAGCAGCCGGATAATACATGACCAGAGCAACTTCATTTTCTTGACAACGGAAACGTTCCCATTCATCAAAACTTTGCCGAAATAAAATCATCACTTCTTCTATACCAAAACCTCTTTTGTTTTTAAAGCTGTCTAAACAGTCCACAAAATAATAATTCCCAACCAACATAAAAAAATACTGATACATAATTCTTTTTCTTCTATCGTTTCCATGACTTTATAAGTTTCTTCTTCAAAATTGCACATTTTTCACTCCTCCACAAACGCTGGATAAAAATTTTTTATTTTCCCTGATTATCCAGATAACCAACAAATTTCATTCCATTCTTGCTATATCCTTTGACTGTTCTTCCTTTAATTCTTTTATTAGATAATCCTTCATCCATGGCTTCTTTTCCCCATAGAATATCCGATAAATTTTAGGATCATAAACAGTCAAACCTTCTTCAATAAAGAATCACCTTTGATTTGCTTTCTTCACTTCCTCAAACCAAGAAATAAAAATATCTGGTGGAGCTAGCTCTTTGGTATCAGACCAGACTGGATCATACTGATTTCTTGCTCGAAGTTTATTCTCTTTAGCATTATAATGAATTTTGATTTCAGTTGGCATATCTCTGTTAAATTCTTGACACTTCTTGTGAATCTCCTCTAAATAACCCAGTCCGATTTTAAGCATACTCCTTTGTCTTTCTCTTGAAACATCAAACCTTTCACGTTGTCCCTCTTCCAATGTTTCGTTTAACCGGTGTTTATGAACCACCTTCCCGTTCATTTTATAAAACACGTTAAATGAATACATTTTATCTTCATAAGAGCAGTAAATATAAATCTCATCTGCTTTATAATCTGCATACTCCGCACAAATAGCCACTATTTCACCCTGTAACTCCGAAAAGTAATCATCAAATACTTTTTCCATAAATTAATCACCCTTATTTATACCTCTTCGTATTACTGCAATAAAAGCCTAAATTGGCCCGAAACGAAGAAACAACCGCATCAGCCAAAAGTTTTTCAGGGGCATTTTCCACTCTTGGCATTAAAATACATGCAGGAATTCCCATATTACTTTAACTTCCTTATTATCTAACATGTACTACCTTGATTTTACTCACAAAGCCTTTATCTGCATAAAAATGTTACATACAAAAAGCAGCCCGCTATTACAGGCTACTTAGGAATGAATCACAGGAGAATTGTTTGCTTTCTTCACTTCTACACATTCTTTTTTAAATAATCCAAGATGACTGAGCGATCTTCTTCGGCTTGTTCATAACCTTTGTCATAAGCATAGCGAGTTACTGTTTCTTTAGATAAACCTAAAATCATCTGTTTATAAAATTCCGTACAACCTTGAACCAATGCGAGAAAAAATTCTTTTTTAGGTAAACACCAATTTTTATCCTCAATTGAAAATAAAACAAACCCTTTTTGCAATATTTTCAAATTCATTCTTACCGGCTGATCCGGAAAGTAATATGTACTTTCTTTATGTTCAATAGCCTCTAAGGTTAAATTGAGAAGATAATCCCAAAGTTGATCAATTAAATCCGAATAATATTCTGATAGAACAGGTTCATCATAATAGCTTAATTCAATGTAACCCTCTAAATAACGATGATCCAGATAAGGATCTAATTTCTTCAACAAATCCGTGTTTGTGACCTCAATGGCTTTTTCCTTTAATGAAGGAACTACTATAATTCCTTTTGATTCTAATATATCTGGATCCGGGATGTTTTCCGGTACAAAGATATAAGATCGGACTTTGAACATAAAACCCAACTCCTTATACCAAGATATCATTATAATTTTTATTCTACTTTTGGATATAATTGACCAACTAAACGAATTATTCTTTCATTCGAATTATTAATTTCTCTTACAAAACCTACTACATATTTAACCCCATCGATACTTATTTCTTCATTTATACCTAATTGAAATTGTGATCTTTTTTTAGCATTTTGACTAATAATTTCTTTTTCTTGCTTGATAATCTTGTTTAGTATCTCTTCAACATCCTCGGCTGTCATTCTGCTTGGAAATAAGGTATTTTGGCTTTTGTTTTTCCGTACATTTGGATTAAAGTATTGTGGATGATGGCTTTCTAATATATGTTTCATTGCTTTTTTATCTATAGTAACAAATATATTACTATCAACCTGAATAGAAATACTTTTAAAATTTTTTAAGTAATTATTCAATTCATCTGGATTTGCGGATCTGATTCTTCCATCTTCTATCCATTTTTTCATTTGTTCTCCTGGTATATTCACAGGAGAATCCGGCAATGCCAAGTCTTTCCCGGTTACACTGTTACGTTTTTTGCCAAGAATTTTTTCAAAGTATTCTTGATAGGCTTGATTCGAATTTTGATTAGGCAAAGGAGTATTTTTGATTAAATCATTTCTTTGGGCTATGTTTGTAATTTGGTTACTCCTGCCTCGTTCACAACTCCCTCTAGGCAACAGCATCATGGCCACATAGCTGTCTGCCGGTTGTTCATAAACCAGGCAATCCAGCTTTTTGTATACCTTCATGGCCGCAGGGGCAATTTTGGGGATTCCAAAGTATCCAAGCACTGTGAGAGCCGTTCCGGTTACACCGGTAATTGCCGCGTTCTTCCAATTGATGTTTAACTTGCGGGAAAGAGTGCCGGCTGCATTTTTCCAAAAGTCTTTGGTAAACACTTTTTGTACTTTTTGTACGGGGGCGGGCAGTTTTTCAAGCAAACTGCTTCCTTTTCTCGCCAATT